>JACRNJ010000008.1 GCA_016219285.1 Deltaproteobacteria bacterium | reverse complement strand
TTTCAGGTTTTTTATTCCTATCTTTACCTTTTTAACTTTCATGGTTTATTCACCTCCCCCTTTTTTTGTAGTCATCAATATCCTTGAAAAAGTCTTTAATGAGTTTTCTTACTGTGGTGAATCGGTAGTTTTCCTCATGTTCTCTGTAATGCCTGTGGTCTCCCTTGCCCTCTGCATTGTCATAACCGATAACCCGTTTACCTTCTATAATATAAACCAGAGAATATTTGTAGCCATGCGGCTTATCCTCTGTTTTAGGGACTTCCCATAATTTTATTTCTGCAATAGTTCCGTCCTGAAACTCCTCTTTATCTTTCACTATGAGTTTAGCCTTTGACATATCTAATGGGCATTATACACCCTATAACATTATTGTCAAGGAAATAAAAAAACCTGCCTATCTTTCATTAACAGGCAGGGTGATGGCAAGAGATTTTTAAATGACCTTTGGCGTCTCTCTATGACCTTTCATTTTTTCAAAGGTCATAAGTTAAGTGTATGATATTTCAACACTAATGACTGTATGACCTTTATGACCTTCTTTTCTATAATAAATAAAAAAGAGATAGAGAGGATAGCAGTATAGCGCCAGAGAATAAAAAAGCCCCAGAGTATAAAACCTCTGAGGCTTGAGATTGAATCGCTGTCTTACTGCCCGGACAGCAGACACTCATCCGCAAAACTGTAATATTCTCCATCGCCGATGATGATATGTTTCAGCATCCCTATACCAAGGATACCCCCTGCATCCTTAAGCCGTTTTGTTACCTCTTTGTCTTCCTTGCTTGGCGTGGGGTCTCCTGATGGGTGATTATGCACCAGTATCACACCTGCAGCGTTGGTAAGGATCGCAGGCTTAAAGACTTCCCTTGCGTGTATTATTGAACTGGTAAGGCTGCCCATAGAGACAAGGTTAATGCCTATGATGTGGTTTTTCCCAGTAAGTGGAACCACCCAGAAACACTCTCTGTCCAACCGTGAGACCTCTTTGTGTATGGCATCGTAAAGACCCCGTGCGTTCCACACCTGATATTTTCTGACTGGCGCTTCTCTTATAAGCTCAATTCTCATGTTCTGAAAAGGTATATATTTCTTAATGCGTGGCATTTTGATACCTCCTTTCCATACTCCTTTTTTCTCTTGCTTTTCATTGTATAGTTTTTGTATAGTAGACACTCAAAAAGCGGGATAAAAGGCTGTAAAAGCCCTTTATCCCATAATGCAAGAAACGATTGATAAATAAACGCTTATAAAAATTTGTAAACCCCAACTTACCCTTTTGGGGACTTTGACACGGTAGAGGTCGGCGGTTCGAGACCGCCCGTGCCTACCATATATACGGAGAGAAATTTGTAGTATTAAAATTTAAAAGGTGTCAACCCTGAGAAGACATGGATTAGAGATTATGGTTTATGGATTAGTAAAAAGCTAACACCTGACTGCTAATCCCTAATTCCTGCATTAAAGAGGGTTGATACCTTTTATTATTTAAATTGTATGGAACATTTAATAAAAATAACATTCCCTGATGGTAAAGACAAGCAATACACCACAGGTACTACCGCAGAAATTGCCTTAAAGGATTTTGATAAAGGGCTTTTGAAGAATGTTGTAGCGGCTCAGCTTAATGAAAGATATATTGACCTTTCATTTCCACTAAACGAGGACGGCCTTATAAAACCTGTTACAATTGATTCAAAAGAAGGGCTTGCTATCTACCGCCACTCCGCATCTCATGTGATGGCTCAAGCAGTAAAGGAGCTTTTTGACGGCGTGAAGGTAACCATAGGCCCGTCAATAGAGGATGGTTTTTATTATGATTTTGATTCACCACGTCCATTTACCCCTGAAGATTTAGGTAAGATAGAAAAACGCATGCTGGAGATTATAAAAAAGAACATGCCGTTTGAGAGGAGCGAGATAGAGAAGAAAGTTGCGCTGAAATTATTTGGCGACATGGGAGAGATTTATAAGCAGGAGCTCATAAACGAGATACCTGAGGATAAAGTCAGTATCTATAAGCAGGGTGGTTTTTTTGACTTATGCCGCGGACCGCACCTTCCTGCAACAGGTTGGATAAAGGCGTTTAAGTTAACAGGGATTGCAGGCGCATACTGGCATGGCAATGAAAAGAACAAGATGCTCCAGAGGATATATGGCACAGCATTTCCTACAAAACAAGAATTGGAAGATTATCTTTACAAAATAGAAGAGGCGAAGAAAAGGGACCATAGAAAGTTGGGAAAAGAGTTAGACCTTTTCAGCATAAGCGATGATATTGGTTCAGGGCTTGTATGCTGGCATCCAAATGGTGCGGTTGTTAGAAGTTTGATAGAGGATTTTTGGAAAAAGGAGCATTACAAACATGATTATAAGATTATATACACCCCGCACATAGCCAAGGTTGATTTATGGAAGACAAGCGGGCACTGGGAGTTTTACAGGGAAAATCTATACTCGCCAATGGATATAGAAGGCCAGGATTTTATTGTTAAGCCGATGAATTGCCCGTTTCATATTCAGATATATCAGAGTCAGATCAGAAGCTACAGGGATTTGCCCATCCGGTATGCAGAGCTCGGAACTGTTTATAGATTTGAAAGATCTGGTGTGCTGCACGGCCTGCTTCGGGTGAGGGGATTTACCCAGGATGATGCCCATATCTTCTGCAGGCCTAATCAACTGGAAGATGAGATAGCGTCGGTATTGAATTTTACGCTTTACATATTAAGGAGTTTTGGGTTTAATAACTACGATATATATCTTTCTACAAGGCCTGAAAAATTTGTTGGTGCGCTTGATAATTGGACAAAGGCAGAAAGCGCATTAAAGAATGCATTGGAAAAGACGGGGCTTCCATTTCAGGTTGACCCAGGTGAAGGTGTTTTTTACGGCCCAAAGATAGATATAAAGATAAAGGATATGCTGGGAAGGGCGTGGCAGTGTTCTACCATCCAGGTTGATTTTAATCTGCCACAAAGATTTACTGTTGCTTACAGGGGAGAAGACGGCAAAGAGCACCAGCCTATAATGATACACAGGGCACTCATGGGCTCTCTTGAAAGATTCTTCGGGGTTTTGATAGAGCATTATGCAGGGGCATTCCCGTTATGGCTTGCCCCTGTGCAGGTTATAGCGCTTACTATTACCGAAAAGAATAATGACTATGCAAGAGAGGTTTATGATAGATTACGGAAAGAAAATATCAGGGTAGAACTTGATATAAGGAACGAAAAACTCGGGCTCAAGGTGAGGGAGGCTCAGTTAAAGAAGATTCCCTATATGCTTGTAATCGGGAACAGTGAAGAAGAAAAGCAGGTAGTTGCGCCGAGGACAAGAATCGGCGCCACATTAGAGCCAATGTCTGTGGATGAGTTCATTGGACTTGTCAGCAAAGAAAGCAAACCTAATTCAGCAGGGTAAAACGAATGTCGATTTCCGTTTTACGAATTATTATTCATTCGAAAATAGACAATCGTAAATCGTAAATCACAGGAGGTGGTGTTATAAAGGATCATACAAGAATAAATAGGGGCATAAGGGCGCCGCAGGTGCGTATAATTGACCATGAGGGAAAGCAGCTTGGTGTTATGACGACAAGAGATGGCGTCAAACTTGCGGAGGATACAGGTTTAGACCTGGTAGAAATATCGCCGAATGCAACCCCTCCAGTGTGCAGGATAATGGATTATGGAAAATATAAATATCAGATGAGTAAAAAGGCGCACGATGCAAAAAAGAAACAGGTTGTTATCCATCTCAAAGAAGTTAAGATGAGATCAAAGACAGATGAACATGATTTCAATTTTAAGATGCGGCATGTAGAAAGGTTTCTTGCAGATGGAGATAAGGCCAAGATAACAATTGTATTTAGGGGAAGAGAGCTTGCGCATATAGATTTAGGAAGAGAGATGCTCAAAAAGGTGGTTGATGTGATTAAAGATAAAGGTGTTATAGAACAGCAGCCACGCATGGAAGGGAAGAGCCTTACAATGATTATTTCCCCAGCGGCAAAATAATTTACGAATTACGATTTACGAATTACGAATTACGAATTAAAAATCTCAAATCTCAAATCTAAAATCGTAAATCACAAAAAAGGAGGTTTTATGCCGAAGATAAAAACCAACAGCGGCGCTGCAAAGCGCTTCTGTGTTACAGGTACTGGAAAATTTAAAAGGTCAAAGGCAGGCCGCAGGCATCTATTATTATCTAACTCTGCAAGGACATCGCGGGGTATGAGAAAGGCCGTCTATGTTGAAAAAGCTAACCATGACCAGATAAAGAAGTTGCTGCCGTATGGGTAAATGATGCAAATTCCAAAATCCAAATTTCAAATTACAAATAAATTCCAATGACCGAAATTCTAAAAACCAGAATTAGTTTTGGGCATTGGAGTTTGAAGTTTATTTGGAATTTGGTGCTTGCGATTTGGGATTTTCTTCGTATTTAATTCGTAATTATCAAAAGGGGGTTTAACGATATGCCAAGAGTTAAAAGAGGCGTTAATGCCAAAAAGAAAAAAAGAAAGATATTAAAGACTGCCAAGGGGATGAGGGGCGCAAGAGGTAAATTATATCGTATTGCAACAGAGGCTGTGGACAGGGCGCTTGCATACGCATATAGAGACAGGAAGGCAAAGAAAAGAGAATTCAGGAGCCTTTGGATAGCCAGGATAAATGCAGCAGCAAGATTGAACGATATGTCTTATAGCCAGCTCATGAAGGGTATGAAAAAGGCCAATATAGAAGTTGACAGGAAAAATCTTGCCCATCTTGCGATAAATAATCCGCGTGGCTTCTCACAGATTGTTTCAATGGCAAAGGCAAACTCACCACGTTAGAATCTATATTAACGGCACTTATATAATTCAACCCAAAAATAGACATTGATTTTTGGGGAAACCTGCAAGCCCTTGACAAAACTTTAGTTTAGTCAAGGGCAAGCCCTTGACAGACGTTTCACCTGTCAAGGGCAAGTTGGCTGTTAGACAACACACCCCTAAATCCCCTCTCGATAGGGGACTAAAGGGGTGTGTTCTTTGAGACGAGCCGTATGTTCACCGATACGGTGAGGAACAAAAATTGGTCGATAACGAAGTATAGCAGGCAAATCGGCTGGCTCCACTTGCTGCGAAGCGATTGCAAGTGGACCCTTGACAAATTATAATTTGTCAAGGGTGGAAGATGTAAAATAGCGAGGTTTTTAATCGCTATTTTACGGATTCAAAATTTGTCATGCTAATGATTATATTAGGTGATAGAGTGAATTCTTTCTTCAAAATTTCTAACGGGGATTAAGCGCATGAGGGACAGGCTTCTACAATTAGAACAAGCTGCCATTAAAGAGATAGGCTTTGTTAAAGGCAAAGAAGCAGTTATAGAAGTTAAAATTAAATATCTTGGAAGAAAAGGGGAACTGGCCTCCCTCACAAAAGAATTAGGAAAACTCCCGCCGGAAGAGCGGCCAATTATAGGGGAGTTAATTAACACTATAAGGGGCAGGATAGAAGAAAAGATTAACAGCCTTTTAACCGGGTTTATACATGCGGAAAGTGAGCAGAGACTAAAGACAGAAGAACTTGATATTACCCTGCCTGGAAGATATATGTCATTGGGTAAAAGGCATCCAATAACGCAGGTAATGGACGAGGTTATAAGGATATTCTCTGGAATGGGTTTTACCGTAGCAGAAGGTCCTGAGGTGGAAACTGATTATTATAATTTCGAGGCCTTGAATATACCCAAAGACCATCCTGCCAGGGACATGCAGGATACATTTTATATCAGTGATGACTACCTTCTGAGAACCCATACTTCACCTGTACAGATAAGGGTCATGCAGACACAAAAACCTCCCTTAAGGGTGATTGCGCCTGGGAAGGTCTATAGACGAGATTCAGATGTAACCCATACACCAATGTTCCACCAGGTGGAAGGGTTTATGGTTGATGACTCAATTACTTTTGGCGACCTTAAAGGTGTTCTGACCTCATTTCTTCATTCCCTCTTCAGGGAAGATATTAGCATCCGCTTTAGACCGAGTTTTTTCCCATTTACAGAACCAAGCGCAGAGGTAGATATTCAGTGTGTTATCTGCAACGGCACAGGGTGCAGGGTGTGTAAAGGAAGCGGTTGGCTGGAGATACTTGGCGCAGGCATGATTCATCCTATGGTATTCAAGGCTGTGGAATATAATGCTGAGAAATTTTCAGGTTTTGCATTTGGCCTCGGAATTGAACGTATTGCAATGCTCAAGTTTGGTATAGACGATATAAGACTATTTTTTGAGAATGATATAAGATTTTTGAGGCAGTTTTAGAAAAGTTTCAAGATGCAAGATTTAAGTCGCAAATAAAACTTGCATCTTGAAACTGTTTATTTTCAAACAGTGCGGTTTTGAATTTTAGCTAACACTTTTCAGGTTTTGCTTGAAAGAGATAAAAATGTGGTTTAATGCTGAATAAAGTGAGCTTAGATATGAAAAGAGAGGCATTGAGATATATAGAAAATGCGAAGGAGATATTGAATAAGTCTACGATTGAGAATAATCGGTATGCAGACGCTAAATATGTAAAATCTGCATGTGGTGTTGCTTATCTTGGTGTATTAGAGGCTATCAATGAAGTCTTATTAAAAAAAGGACTTTCAAAAAAGGAATTGCCGAAAAAGGTAGAGGAGTATAGAAAGGCTTTACAGAAATATCTATCAGTGCATAACGGTAAACTGTTAAAAGAGTTTGATGATATTTATGATGAATTACATATTGCAGGATATTACAGAGGGCTTTTACATAGCACTACTATTGTTAAGGATGCCATAAAATCCGCAAAAGATTTTATTGGTAAACTGCATTAAGCGGTTGCATACAAGCGCAAACAGAATTTGGCTATATGAGTCTAAAAGTAAGAAACCTTTAAATATGGGAAGGGTCAGATTTATTTTCTCTTTTTTGAAATGTGAATTCTTCAAACCTGCCTGCAACAAATAACAGCATGTTTGAGGTTAACAGCAATCACTGGATCTTGTAATCATTGGGGCGATGTATGTATGTGATGATGGCTCAAAGGCGCTGCGGGAATGACAGATTTGGAGGGATTTTCAGGTGAAAATCAGTTACAACTGGCTTAAAGAATATATAAAAAATCTTCCTCCACCTTATAGGCTTGCAGAGCAACTGACCATGGCAGGGCTTGAGGTGGAAGGCATTGAGACATTAGATAAAGGAATTAAAGCTGTTGTGATAGCTCAAATCATCTCGGTAGAAAAACATCCAAATGCCGACAAACTTTCATTTTGCAAGGTAAAGACGGATAAAGATATTCACTCTATTGTTTGCGGCGCCAAGAACATGAAAAATGGCGATAAGGTGGCGCTTGCACTTCCAGGGGCAATACTTCCCAAAGGTATAAAAATAGAGAAGGCAAAGATACGAGGTGTAGAATCTGAAGGCATGATGTGCTCCGAGTCAGAGCTTGGTCTTAAGGACATATCGGAAGGCATAATGATACTTCCGCAAGATATTCCCATTGGCAAGGATTTTACAGAGGCTATGGGTTTAAATGATGTTGTACTGAATGTAAATGTTACGCCAAACAGGCCTGATTGTTTATCCATCTTTGGGATAGCAAGGGAAGTGGCGGCAATAACAGGGGGCAAGGGGGAAAATAAATTTACGATTTACGATTTACGAATTAAGAATTTAAAAATCGAAAATCGAAAATCGAAAATCGAAAATCTCATATCCGTTTCTATTGCCGAGCCCGCCCTTTGCAGACGGTATGCTGCGCGTGTTGTTGAAAATATAAAGGTAGGCCATTCGCCTGACTGGCTGAAATGGAGATTGGAAACCGCCGGTTTCAGGTCGATAAACAATGTGGTGGATATAACCAATTATGTAATGATTGAATATGGTCAGCCTCTTCATGCATTTGATTACGACCTTGTATCAGGCAAGCGGATTATTGTGAGAAGGGCAAATCAAGGCGAAAAGATACAAACCCTTGACGGTGTTGAAAGAGTGCTTACAAAAGAGATGCTTGTTATTTGTGATGCCAAAAAACCTATTGCATTAGCCGGTATAATGGGTGGTAAGGAATCTGAGATACATGATGCTACAAGGAATATACTTCTTGAGAGTGCATATTTTAACCCTTCATGCGTGAGGACGACATCAAAGGCATTGGGAATTTCTACAGAATCATCCTACAGATTTGAAAGAGGCGCAGATATAGATGGCGTAACAAGGGCATTGGATAAGGCTGTTCAAATGATAAAAGAACTGGCAGGCGGCGATATAGTAAGTGGAGCCATTGATGAGTATCCTAGACCATATGAGCCGGTGTCAATTAATATCAGGCTTTCCAGAATCAATAAACTTCTTGGAATTAATATAAAGGCAAAAGAGGTTGAAGATTGTTTGAGCAGACTTAGAATTTCCTTTAAAACGGTTAGACGGCCTAAAGTTGATGATTCAAAGATATGGAATGTTGCTCCGCCTTCATGCAGGGTGGATATTTTAAATGAGATAGACATTATTGAGGAGATTGCAAGAGTTTATGGATATGAAAATATACCTGCCACCATGCCGACCTCTGAGCTGGCTGCTGTAAAGGCATCGCATGTAGATTTTATAAGAGAAAAGGTGCGAGGTATTTTAGCGAACAATGGTTTTTTAGAGGCCATCAACTATAGTTTTGTATCGCCGCAATTTTTTGATATCACATCAAGCAATATAGAAGGTGGCCTTAAACTTTTAAATCCATTAACAGAAGAACAATCGGTTATGCGGCAAAGCCTTATTTCAGGTCTTCTACAAACCCTGATATATAATTTGAATCATAATAACCGCGATATCAAGATTTTTGAGATTGGGAGAATATTTATTCCTCATGGGCAAAAAACCGAAGAAAGGGAATTGATAAGCGGACTCATAAGCGGCTTTAGGTATGGAGAGGCATGGAATATTGGCAGAGAAGCTGTAGATTTTTATGATGTGAAAGGTGCGGTGGAACAGGTCTTCACAGGGTTTGGCATTACAGGGTATGCAGTTATTCCAAAGACAGATATTCCATTTTTACATCCAGGTAAGGGCGGTATTGTCGAGATAAACAATAAGGAAGTTGGAATAATTGGAGAGGTTCATCCGGATACTATGCAAGAACTGGATATAAAACAGTCTGCATATATATTTGAACTGGACATGCATTCTATGAGCATGTTTCTGAGCGGCCAGAACAAATACACCCCAATTCCCAAGTACCCAATGATAATTAGGGATGCAGCAATGATAATAAACAGAGAGATTCCATTTCAGGAATTATATAATGCTGTTAAAAGATTAGAGATTAAACTTCTTGAGGAAGTTAAGGTTTTTGATGTATACTACGGCGAGAATATTCAGGAAGGTAAATGCAGCATTGCCATGCGTTTTATGTATCGTTCTCCAGATAAAACGTTGGCTGATGATGAGGTTAATAACATTCATGCAAATATCTTAAAAAACTTAAAAGATAAATTTGGCGCAGAGATTAGAGGAGAATAAGGAGGTGTAGGATGACCAAATCAGATATTGTAGAAAATATTTTTGAAAAAGTTGGTTTCTCAAAAAAGGATGTAGCGGAGGTAGTGGAGCTGATATTTGATACAATCAAAGACTCTCTTGAGAAAGGAGATAATGTAAAAATATCTGGTTTTGGAAATTTTGTTGTAAGACAGAAGAGGGCAAGGAGAGGCAGAAACCCGCAGACCGGCAAAGAGCTGACTATAACAGCAAGGAAGGTTTTAACCTTCAAATCAAGCCATATTCTGAAAGACGCAGTAAATGCAAAATAAAGGCTGAGGTCAAGGCTGATGTTGAGAAAACCATTAGCCTCAACCTTATTAAACCTTGTTCTTTATGACAAAGGTTGGTATCCCTGATAAGCTTTACTTTAAGATAGGCGAGGTTAGCAAAATAACCGGTGTAAAGCCTTATGTTCTTAGATACTGGGAAACAGAATTCAAGATAATTAATCCTCAGAAATCAATAACAAAACAGAGGGTCTACAGGAAAAACGATATAGAGCTTATTTTAGAAATAAAGAGGCTTTTATATAATGAGGGATACACTCTTGATGGGGCAAAGACAAAAATAAAGCAGTGGCTTAAGATACGTAATAATATGCAGTTGGATATAAAATTCCAGGACCCCAGGATTTTAAAGGCGTTAAAGGCTATGAAAGAAGAGTTATATTTTATAAAAAAGATTCTTGGATGAATTTGTAATTTCTATTAGATTTGAGTTTAAGTTTTAAACCGATGCATCGGGGCGTAGCGCAGCCTGGTAGCGCACTAGCATGGGGTGCTAGTGGCCGTGGGTTCGAATCCCGCCGCCCCGACCAATCAATGAAAATCAGAAATTATAACTCAAGAATACAGAAGATATGTCTTCTTTTTTCTACTTTGTTTATATTGATTGTTAGTATATTGCAGTGAGCTTATAAACACCCAAAAATAGACATTGATTTTTGGGGAAACCTGCAAGTTGCCTGCCAGACAAGGCAGCGGACAATTTTTACGACGAGCCGTATATTCACCGATACGGTGAGGAGTAAAAATTGGCCGATAACGAAGTATGGCAGGCAAATCGCAGGTTTGTAAAATAGCGAGTGCTTCAATCGCTATTTTACGGAAGCAATTCAGGCTTGACTTCAGTGTAATGCCCTGATAAATTTTATCTTGTGCTAGGGGAGCCATAAAGGCTGAGAGTCCTCCGATGTAATCGGGGTAGACCCTAACAACCTGATCCGGGTAATACCGGCGTAGGGAAGCGGCGTTATAACAGTTTGGGGTTGTGAGTTTGGAGTTGGGAGTTGAAATCCGAAATCTAAACCCAAAAATAAAAAAGCCGCTCTCCTTATGGAGGCGGCTTTTTATTTGTTATGGTTATTGATACGCAAAACATAGAAAATATCCTGTCGGATGCGGTTCAGCCTGATGTCTCTCTGGTTGATGATATTCTGGCCAAGGCCGATGCCGCGAATGGTTTAAGCCTTGAACATGCGGCAGCGCTTTTGTCTGTGGAAGAGCCTGTTTTTTTGCAGAGGATATTTAAAAAAGCAGGTGAAGTTAAGGAAAAGGTTTTTGGCAAGAGGATCGTCCTTTTTGCGCCGCTCTATCTTTCCAATGAGTGCGTGAACAATTGCCTTTACTGCGGTTTCAGAAAAGACAACAGGGACGCTGTCAGAAAGACCTTAACCATAGACGAAATAATCAAAGAGGCAAAGACGCTGGAGGGAATGGGTTTTAAAAGGATACTCCTTGTCTCCGGCGAAGACCCGAAGGCATCAGGCGTTGATTATCTTGTTGATGCTGTTAAGGCTGTTTATAAAAATACCGGCATCAGGATTGTTCATCTGAATGCGCCGCCGATGGAGGTTGAAGATTTCCGAAGGCTCAAAGATTCCGGTGTCGGCGTGTATCAGGCGTTTCAGGAGACCTATCACAGACCAACATACAAGACAATGCACCCTTCGGGACAAAAGAAAGATTATGACTACCGTCTGTGTGTTATGGACAGGGCAATAGAGGCGGGTTTTGAGGATGTCGGGATCGGCGCCTTGCTCGGATTGTATGATTACCGCTATGATGCGTTGGCAACCATTGCCCACTCACAGCATCTCTATGAAAGATTCGGCAGTCATGCTCATACCATTTCCGTGCCGAGGCTAAGACCCGCAGACGGTTCGCCGGTAAGTCATGCGCCTTTTCCTGTTTCGGATATGGAATTTAAAAAGATAGTTGCGGTTTATCGTTTGGCTGTGCCTTGCGCCGGAGTTGTGGTGTCAACGAGAGAGTCCGCCGCTCTGCGGGACAAGGTGATTCAAATCGGCGCATCACAGATAAGCGCGGGGTCAAAGACAGAACCGGGGGGATATACACTGAATAAATTTCAAAATTCAAATTTCAAATTTCAAAATGACAGAAAAGCAGGGTGGGCTGCGCCCACCGACAATAAACCAGTTGAGCAGTTTTCTACCAATGACCATCGCGGATTGGAGGAGATGATTGGGGCGATTGCTCAAAATGGGTTTCTGCCGAGTCTCTGCACTACCTGTTATCGTGTGGGTAGAGTAGGGGCAGATTTTACCGGTATGACCTTATCAGGAAATATGGAAAAGTTTTGTCAGGCAAATGCGCTTCTCACCTTACAGGAGTATGTTTTGGATTATGCCAAGAACGGCGTACGGGAGCTGGGCGCTGAAGTCATAGCAAAGGGTGTTGAAGAGATAAAAGAGACTGCTCTCAAAAAAGAGGTTTTAAAAAAGCTGCAAGAGATACGACAGGGGAAGAGGGATGTCTACTTTTAAAAGTCAAAAGTCAAAAGTCAAAAATCAAAAGTTAGAAGCCAATAAAAACATCAAGATTATAGTTAATGGGAAAGAGAGAGATGTTTCAGAAGATACGACTGTTCTTGGACTGTTGAAGGTGTTGGATATAAAACCGCAGGGCATTGCTGTGGAGTTGAACCTTGAGATTGTGTCAAAAAGCAAGTTTGCTGAAACGGTTTTGAACGATGGGGACAAGGTTGAGATTGTAAGGATGGTGGGAGGAGGATAGCGGCATTTGTAAAATGCCGAATTGTAAAATGAAAATTGCAAATTTTGAAATTTCAAATTTTCAATCTTCAATTTACAATATGGAGGTATTAGGTGAGCACATTAAAAATCGGAAAATATGAATTCAAATCCCGTCTTATGGTTGGGACAGGGAAATATCCGTCAAATGAGATAATGGTTAAGGCTTTGGAAGAATCTGGCGCTGAGGTTGTAACCGTTGCGATTAGAAGAGTCAATCTTGACAGGGGCAAAGAATCTCTGCTGGATTATATTGATTTAAAAAAATACACACTACTTCCCAATACGGCTGGCTGCTATACAGCACAGGATGCCATAAGAATAGCCATGCTTGGAAGAGAGGTTCTGGGAACTGAGTTTGTAAAACTTGAGGTAATCGGAGACGAGAAGACTCTTTTCCCTGACAACGAGGCCCTGCTTGAGGCTGCAAAGGTTCTTGTAAAAGAGAGTTTTATTGTCTTGCCGTATACCAATGATGACCCGATTATGGCAAAAAAACTGGAGGATATTGGCTGTGCCGCTGTTATGCCTCTGGCTGCTCCAATTGGCTCAGGTCTTGGCATAAGGAATCCATATAACATCAGGATTATATTGGAGACAGTAAAGGTGCCGGTGATTGTGGACGCAGGCGTAGGTACGGCATCGGATGCTGCAATTGCAATGGAGCTTGGCTGCGACGGGCTTCTAATGAATACAGGTATTGCAGGCGCAAAAGACCCTGTGAACATGGCGAGGGCAATGAGGCTTGCGGTAGAGGCTGGCAGACTTGCGTACATTTCTGGCAGGATACCTAAGAAATTATATGCAACCGCATCAAGTCCGATAGAGGGAATGATTTAATGAAATTGCAAAGTGCAAATTGTAAATTGCAAATTTTCAAACCTTTAAGGCTTTCCTCAAATTTTCATTTTGCATTTTTCAATTTTCAATGGAGCGAAGCGACTTATGCATCCAATCTTATTTGAATTTGGTCCCATTCAGATTCGCTTTTACGGCCTCATGTATGTGATTGCAATTCTGGTTGGCAGTATTCTCATAAAAAAAGAGGTCAGACGTAAAGATATTAAAATGACAGAGGATGATGTTATGAACTTTATCCTCTGGTCTGTGCTGGGCGGTATTGTTGGGGCGAGGATATATTATGTTGTTTTCAACTGGAGTTACTATTTTTCAAACCTAAAAGAGATACCTGCTGTATGGCACGGAGGCCTTGCAATACATGGCGGTCTTATAGGCGGGATTTTGGTTGCATATTTATATCTTAATCGCAGAGAAATATCTTTCTGGAGTATGACAGACTGTGTTGCGCCTGCCCTAATCCTTGGTCAGACATTTGGCAGGTTCGGGAACTTTATGAACGGTGATGCCCACGGAAGGCCGACAACTATGCCATGGGGCATAATATTTCCTCCAGGAAGCATTGCAGGGACAGAGTTTCCGGATACTCCGTTGCATCCAACAATGTTGTACGAAATGGGAATAAACCTTTTTATATTTTTATTGCTTTGGTTTGGTTTAAGAAAAAGGAGATGTAAAAACGGTTTTATCTTCGCAATGTATATCATGCTTTATTCCTTTGGACGTTTTGTTGTAGAAAGCTTCAGGGCAGACAGCCTTATGATGGGGCCGCTCAAGGCAGCACAGGTGGTGAGCCTTGTGATAGCGCTTGTAGTGTTGGGCGCAATAATGAAGGGAAAGATGTGGCAGCCTCTAAATCAGGAGTCGGGAATCAGAAGCAAGAAGTAAGCAGCTTTTTCTTCTACATTCCGCCCCCTGGAATTCTTTATGATTAATTTCAACTGCTATCTTATCACTGACAGACACCAAACAGGCGGGAGGTTACTTGCAGCAGTTATTGAAGAGGCATTGAAGGGCGGCATCAAAGCAGTACAGTTAAGGGAAAAAGATTTAAATGCAAATGAATTATTTGAACTGGCTCAAAGCATAAAAAAGTTAACGAGTCAGTATGGCGCAAAACTCTTTATAAATGACAGGATTGATATCGCTATTGCAGTTGAAGCAGATGGCGTACATTTGGGGCAGAAGGGTTTTTCCGCAAAGGATGTAAAAAGGATATTTCCAAAGTCAATCGTCTGTGTTTCAACCCATTCGCTAAAAGAGGCAAAGAAGGCCGAGCAAGATGGGGCTGACTTGATAACCATAGGCCCGCTCTTTTACACACCATCTAAAGTACGGTATGGAGAACCATTAGGTGTTGATATAATAAGAAGGGTAAAGGCTGAAATTAAGATACCTGTTTTTGCAATTGGAGGAATAAAGAAGAATAATATCAAGGATGCTATGGGTGCAGGCGCTGACGGAGTGGCGCTGATATCGGCAATAATAGGCGCGGAGAATGTGAGAAAGGCAGTAATGGAGATAGAAAAGAGTGTAAGAGAGTCAAAGAATAGATTGAAATTGCAAAGTCATAATTTCTAATTCCTAATAAAACTTCAAATGCCAAACGATTAGATTGGATATTTTGGCATTGGACATTTTGTTAGAAATTTGAATTTAGAAATTAGACATTCTTCAACAGACTTTTTAAAGAGGGGAGCTAATATGACCCAATTAGAACAAGCAAAAAACGGCGCAATAACCAATGAGATGAAACAGGTTGCGCTCAAGGAAGGCGTGGAGCCGCAGTATATCCGTTCATCCATTGCAGACGGCACGGTAATCATAACAAAAAATAATAAACACAAATCAATTGAGCCGCTTGCAATAGGCAAAGGACTCCGAACAAAGGTAAATGCCAATATAGGCACATCTCAGGACAGGGTAAATCTCAAGGAAGAAGTAGAAAAGCTTCATGCCGCAGTAAATGCAGGCGCAGACGCTGTGATGGATTTGTCAACAGGTGGCCAGGTGGATGAGATACGAAAGACCATTATCAAAGAATCTCCGGTTCCAATCGGCACAGTGCCAATTTATCAGGCTGCTTTGGAGGCTGTGAGAAAAGGTAAATCTCTTGTAGAGCTTGAGGTTGATGAGATTTTTGAGATAATTGAAAGACATGCAGAGGATGGCGTTGATTTTATTACTGTCCATTGCGGTGTAACACAACGTTCTATAGAGCATATCAGGAAAGAGGGCAGGCTCATGGGTATTGTGAGCAGGGGAGGCGCCCTTACGGCAGAGTGGATGAACTTCAATAAAAAGGAAAACCCTTTATTTGAAAATTATGACAGACTTCTACAAATTGCAAAGAAGTATGATATGGCGCTTAGTCTTGGAGATGGTTTGCGGCCTGGTTGTCTTGCCGATGCTACTGACAGAGGACAGATAGAAGAGCTTGTAACCCTCGGCGAGCTTGCACAAATGGCAGTGTCAGAAGGGGTGCAGGTTATGATAGAGGGACCAGGTCATGTGCCAATAAACCAGATAGAGGCAAACATACTTTTACAGAAAAGGCTCTGCCACGGCGCACCATTTTATGTTCTCGGCCCTCTTGTTACCGATATTGCGCCTGGTTATGACCATATCACATCTGCTATAGGCGGCGCCATTGCAGGTGCGGCAGGCGCAGATTTTCTATGTTATGTTACCCCTTCAGAGCACTTAAGGCTTCCAACAATTGAAGATGTGAAAGAAGGTGTCGTCGCATCCAGGATTGCAGCCCACGCAGCAGATATTGCCAAAGGTGTAAAAGGCGCTATGAACAGGGACATTCAAATGGCTAAGGCAAGAAAATCTCTAAACTGGGATGAGCAGATAAGATTGTCAGTTGATCCTGAAAGGGCCAGGCTTTTAAGACAAAGCAGCCCACCATCCGATAAAGAGGTTTGCACAATGTGCGGGAGTTTATGCGCGATAAAGGTTTCAAATAAAAATCCGTGAACCGTGACCGTGGTCCGTGTCCGTGAAAAGCAAATTCCTTACACGGTCACGAATAACGGACACGCACAACGGTTTTTTTATTTCTGTCCAAATACAACAACCTTATTTTTCCCGCTTCTTTTTGCCTCATAGAGGGCAGTATCTGCAAAATTAACCAAGTCGCCAAAGTTTGTTATCGGTTTTTTGCAAGGGGAAGAGGCCACACCTATACTCATGCTTATGGTTTCTTTGGCTAAATGTGCATAGCTATGGCTTAATATAGCTGCGAGTATCCTTTCAGCTTCCTCTTCTGCGCCCTTTATATTGGTATGCGGAAGTATTACGGCAAACTCTTCTCCGCCATACCGCGCAACCATATCAGTTTTTCTTACCAGTTTCTTAATTAAACCAGCCACTTCTTTTAAAACATGGTCTCCTGTTCTGTGGCCGTATGAGTCATTTATCTTTTTAAAGTCATCCAAATCCATCATTATTAGTGAAATGGGGGTCCCATATCTGACTGCGCGGTTGAATTCTTCTTCAAGCCTGGTATAGAAAAAGCCGTGATTATAAAGTTCGGTTAGACTGTCGGTTACAGCCAATGTTTTCATCATATCTTTTTCCTTGGAAATATCTTCAAATATTCTTGCATTTTTTATTGCTTGGCAGGCCGAACTTGATATTATCCGGCAGAGGTTTATCTCTTTTTCTGTAAAACATTTGGCAGGTCTTCGCGTTCTTAAGAAGATGGTGCCAATAACCTTATCTTCCCATACAATGGGCAGGACAAGCTCATTCATTTTCTGAAGGTCTTTTACAAGATCTCGTACTCCCGCCATAAGCGGATGTTTTGCTATATTTTCCACAACAACAGGTCTTCTATTCTTTACTGCCTCTTTTATTTCAGGATATTTGTTTAAATCAAGCTTAATCTTTTTTATCTCAGGTTTTTCATGTGATGCAAGCACATAGCCCACATCCTCATTTGCAATAAGTACTATCGAACACCTGGCAGCGGCTGTAATATCAGCGACCCTATTGACAATTGTAGAAAGCACCTCATTGGTTTTAAGCATTGAAGAAATAGTCTTTATGATGTCCAGTATGGTTTCCAGATTTTTTTTATCTTCATAGACTCCATGGTAAAAGTCTCTTATTCTGGACTGCGCCTTAATTCTGGCAATGAGTTCTAATGCATCAACAGGTTTTATTATAAAGTCGTCAGCTCCATTTTCAAGAGCCTCAACTATGGCATCTTTATCGCCTTTATCGGATATCATGATGATAGAAGGACGGACGGGCATATCCATCTTGCGTATTGCCTGACATGTCCCTATACCACCCATCTCCGGCATTACAACATCCAATAGGATTATGTCGGGGGCATGTTCCTTTACAAGCCTTATCCCGTCACGGCCGTTTGTTGCATGGAGTATTGTTGTATGGCCATGAATACGAAGCATATCCTCAAGCATAGCCTTGATTGTCAGGTCGTTATCTATGATGAGAATTTTATTCTTTTGTGCAGCGGTATCTGTGGTTTTTGTATTTTTAGGCATATTTTAATTTGTATATCACTGCTTTCACTTAAGTTAATAACCTTGTTCACATGACATGGTTTACACTGGATTATATCAGCATATGTTTCTAAAGTCCGCACTGAAAGTAATTGACAAAAGGTATTTCATCATTTACCATTTGCAAGAACATGAGATAACTTTAAATTAACAGTTTGCCGGCGTAGCTCAGTTGGCAGAGCAGCTGATTCGTAATCAGCAGGTCAAGGGTTCGATTCCCTTCGCCGGCTCCATTTTTAAAATAGCCTTTTTGTGTTTTTTTGTCAACATTACCCAGTGTCAGACTTCTATTGCCATACCTCTATATGTGATGGACTCCCTATCACAACTTCAGGTGTTCCTTTATACATCTTGAGTTTTCCATATACAACTACTTCTTTAGCCTTATAATAAGTCAATGGATTAATACCGTCATCCTCAAAGTTCTTTTTGTCCTGATTAAATATTACAACCCTTAAACCTACTTTAGCTGTGTTTCCCATATCCAGAAAGATTGCCTTTCTTCCCTGTCTTACACCAACTACCATTCCGTAAATTGCTTTTTTTTCATTAATAAATCTGATGGCATCTGATGCAGAGATAAAATCCTTTGTTATAATTTGTTTCCTTTCACCCCACAGCCCAATTTTCTTGTCCATAGCCTCTTTCTGATATTTTCTGAACTCCTCAGCTTTCTCAGCGCCACATGGAGAAATATTTAATAACCTGGCATAGCCGCTCTTTAAAAGCTCTGCATTGGCCATAGTTTGACCAATATAAACATAGGCCAGTTGCCTTCCGTGCTTATCCGTTGGTTCGGCCTTGCATATCTCCAATCTGACAATCTTTCCCAAGACAAGCTCTTTGTTCTTGTTTTTTGCCTCTTTATAGAATGGCTGCCCTGCCTCTGGAGTGTCTATTCCCAAATACCTTACCCTCTTTTTTCCTTCAATCTCAATGGTATCTCCATCAATGACAGCCATTACATTAGAGTATTGAGTATCTTTTATTAGATGGTTTGTGTTTGCCGGAGAGGAATTATGCTTGCCAGAATGCCCACCCAAGACTGGCACGGCTATCATAACATGGATGATGATAATGGTAATGAAAAGGAGGTTTTTGAGGAAAAGGTTTACTCTGCCAGAAGGCGCTGCTAATACTGCCCTTGCTTCATTAAGAGGATTCGATTTCATTGGAATGAGCCTTTTAACGTGGAGGTTACCACTTTTCTCTTGATTCGTGGCTGTATTGCTGGAGAGTTTTGAGGGTTTCTTTTATATCCTCCATGTTGTATTGTCCCTGTTCAATTTTTTTAATTATATTTGTTAGTTCGGTAGATATGGCGCTGTGGAGATTGTTATAGTCCTTGCTCGTGTTTTCAAAGTTTTCTATAAATTTATTGACATAGACAACAAAATTTCTGACATACAGATCATCTTTTGTTCTGATAGTGAGCCTTTTATCCAGTGCTCCGCTCATAATTACCTTCATTTCATATTCCAGCCTTTTAAACGGACCCAGGAATCTATGGGCAAAAAAGATGGTCAGGAATGAAACAAGCGCTATATAGCCTATGGTAAGAAAGATGCTTAAAACAGGTGTTGTAAAACCAAAATATGTATTGAACTTTGCGAATGTAGACTGCAAAAACGCCCCTCCTAATAATGCCAATACTACAAGAAGGGCTATGGTAATCCGGAGTTCTCTTGCTGCAAAACAATGCCGTCTGATATTTTTTGCCCTGTTTACAGGAATAGATTTATCCATATGATTTTTATTAAGATATATTCTTTCAAAATCTTTGTCAAGAGGCGCGTAAACCTCAATGCCGTTGGTGTCTTTTTCAACAGCTATAGTGGACGACAAAAATAAGTAGCTGTAGTTTGCCCGACCCAACCTTATGTTGGGCGCCCCATGGGCGTATTTTAAAACCGCCGATAAATCGGCAGACTACAAATTTATGTCGCTGCCTATAATATGTTAAACAATACCATCTGTTTTTATTGCAGCTAACACTAAATAAATCACCTCGCTCATCTCATTCTGAAAACCAAATACATCGCCTGTCACACCGCCTAACTTTTTATTAAAAAATAGTGTGCTTATATAGACAACAATAAATATAATACCTGCATAAATCAGACCATTCCAACTTAAAAGGATTATTGAAACAAATAATGCAAAAACAGTTGCAAACAGAAACTCCTTTATTCCTGTGTACTCGGCAAATGCCCTGCCAAGACCGCCTGTTGGCCGTGCATACCCTGAGCAGTATGCCATAGGAACCATTGACCATCGGCCGATAACAGGCAAAATAAAGAGTATGCTATTGGTGGTTAGTGTCGAGTGATTAGCGGCGAGCGCATTGATAGCCAGAAACTTTAAGAGCAAAACAAGGACAATAGCCACAACCCCGATAGCCCCAACCCTGCTGTCCTTCATTATGTTTAATCGTTCTTCTTTTGTGCTGCCGCCTGCAATACCGTCTACTGTGTCAGCAAAACCATCCAGATGAAAACCACCGTTAATAAGGATTAAAACCACTAAAACAAGGGCGCTTGAAATATCAGTTGGCAAAAATCTTGAAAAAATAAGGTTTGCCGCAACAAGGATTATCCCCTGGACTGCTCCAACCAGTGGGAAAAAGGCCGTGCTTCTGCCCAACTCCCTCTCATCGGTATTGCCTTTGATTTTGATGGGAATGATGGTGAGGAGTTGTAATGCTAATAAAAAAGATTTCATTTTTTTGCTTCTGACTTCTGTCCCCCGCTTAAAGCCTGCAGGGGCAGGCTTCTGACTCATCCTTTCTCTCCGACACCCCCGCATCTCCAAAGGTTGCCATCTCGTTGTATATCTTAACACCTGCCTCTATGAGCGATATGCCCAGCGCTGCGCCTGTGCCTTCTCCAAGTCTCATATTGAGGTTTAATATCGGCTTTAAGTCCATCTTCTCCAGCATAATCCAGTGGCCGCGTTCAACTGATGTGTGAGCCGCAAACATATAATCTCTAACTGTGTGGCAAAGCTCATAAGCGAGCAATGCCCCTGCTGTTGAGATAAAGCCGTCAATAACAACAGGGATGCGATTTGCTGCGGCGCCCAATATCAGCCCTGCAATGCCTGCTATCTCTGCGCCGCCAAGTTTGGCCAAAACATCCAATGGGTCTTTTTGATTCGGTTTATTTATTTTTATGGCATCTTCAATGACACGCACCTTGTTTTTAAATGTATCGTCGTTTATGCCTGTGCCTTTGCCCGTTACCTCTTCCACCGTTCTCTTTGAAAACACCGCCGCAATGGCGCTTGACGGTGTTGTATTTGCAATCCCCATCTCGCCAGTGCCGAAGATGTGATACCCTTTTTTGGCATATTCATCCGCAAGTTCAATCCCAACCTCCATGCACTTAATCGCCTCATCCATTGACATGGCAGGGCCTTTGCGGATATTCGTAGTTCCCCTTATGACCTTTCTGTGACATAGACCTTTAACATTTCCAAATTCATAGTCAACGCCGATGTCAACAACCACTACCTCCGCGCCGCTGTGCCTTGCCAGCACATTTATTCCTGCGCCACCCCGCAGGAAATTCAAAACCATCTGCGGCGTAACCTCTTTTGGAAATGCAGAAACTCCTTCCTCTGCCACACCATGATCTCCTGCAAAGGTGAATATGGCCTTTTTATTCAGCGCCGGCTTTATATTTTCATTGATTGCAACAACCCTGGCCGCAAACTCCTCCAGCCTTCCAAGACTCCCCTGCGGCTTGGTAAGATTATCAAGTCTTGACTGCGCCTTTTCGTAAAATACTGGATTAACTGGCTTGATGAAACTGATTGTTTGTTCAAGTTTGGACATTTGAGACCTCCTTGTATTTTTATTGAACTGGGGCGTTGATTTTTTTACGGCCATTATCTTTTTCCTTTCTCTCTCATCATTATAAAATTCAACTGCCTGCCTGTAACCTTGCCGTCTTTCCTGTAGGAAAAGAATATATCATTTCTGCATGATGTGCAGAAATCTTCTATGGAAATATTTTTTTCTAAGAGGCCTATATTTAACATCTGAGAAAAATTTGCCTTTTTTAAGTCAAGCATCCATGCATTGTCTTGTTTCTTTATAAATTCAGCAACTCCAAACTCTTTTATAACCGCCTCATCCACTTTATAGCAACATGGTCCTATGGAAGGCCCGATTGCTGACAGGATTGCCTTAGTGTCAGAGCCAAACTGTTTTACCATAGTTTCTATTGCCTTTTGAACAACAGTTTTTGCCGTTCCCCTCCAGCCTGCATGGACAACGCCGACAACATTTTTAACAGGGTCAAGCAGTAAGATTGGAACGCAGTCTGCGGTCAAAACCCCTATGGCAAGACTGACCTGGTTTGTTATTATAGCATCTGCTGATGTTTTAGAAAGGCCTGATACATCTTTTACAGGTTTGTCAATTGCAAGCACATCGCTTCCATGAACTTGATTTATTGTTAAAAGCCTTGATGCGCCAAATCCAAACAGCCTTCCGGCGATAGCCTTGCTATGCTTTACATTTTCAACAGCATCCCCATCTCTCATATCAAAATTTAAAGATGCAAACGGAGGCTTGCTTATGCCGCCGATTCTGGACAAAAAGCCGTGGCTTATAAAATCAACGGATTCCAATATGGACGATGAAGCATATTGTATGCCGTCAGTTTGTTTTAGCAAGCATCCTCCAATGCAGTTATGATACCCTTTATATCATCAGGTAGCGGCGCTGTCCATTCCATATACTCCTTTGTTTCAGGATGAATAATGCCGAGGGTTTGCGCGTGAAGGGCCTGACGTTTAAGGTTTTTTAAAAACATTGTTATTACGGGGGAAAGCCCGGAAGGCATACTTTTTTTGCCATAGACTGAATCTCCTGCAACAGGGTGATGAATGGCTGAAAGATGGACCCTTATCTGATGCGTTCTGCCTGTTTCCAGGGTTGCTTCTAGGAGTGTAAAATTAGTGAACCTTTTTATAACCTTGTAATGCGTGACAGCCCTTCTGCCCTTCTGCACACGGACAGACATTTTTTTCCTTTCAGAGACATGCCTTCCTATGGGAAGGTCAATCGTCCCTTCATCATTTTTAACAATACCCCAGACAAGCGCTAAATATTTTCTTTTGATTGAATGTTCTTTAAATTGTTTGGACAGGAATTGGTGGCTTTTATCTGCTTTTGCCGCTACCATAACTCCAGAGGTATCTTTATCAATACGGTGAACTATGCCCGGCCTCAGGGCGCCGCCGATTCCGGAAAGGTCTTTGCAATGATGGAGCAAGGCATTTACCAGGGTCCCTTTTGCACGGCCTGCGCCTGGATGCACTGTCAGGCCAGGGGGTTTATTTATAACTATGATATGCTTATCTTCGTAAAGTATGTCTAAAGGAATTTTTTCAGGCTCTGCCTTAACAGGTTGAGGCTCAGGAATAGTAATGCTAATCCTGCCGCCTGCCTTTATCTTGGCGCCTGCCTTGGCAGGCTTATCATTAAGAGATACCAGCCCGCCTTCTATTAAATTTTTTATTCTTGAGCGGGTTAAATCCGGGAGTTTTTGCGAAAGGAAGATATCCAGCCGTATATTTGCATCTGAAGGGGCAACGGTAAAGGTGTGGGTCATTAAATTTTAGGATAGTTCCGGCCAGCCTTGCGGCAGCCTATGTAGATGCGATTAATGCCATACTAAATCTTTTCCTTTAATATCTCTTGAGCCAGCAGTTCACCGCCCATTTCTGCATTAGCCTTTACAAGTCTTTCCACAAGGTCTACATCTCTTTTCTTAAATGCCTCTATAATATCATAATGCTGCTTGACAGAACTCTGCATCCTGCCAAGCAGGGATAGGGAGGTTCTTCTGAAACGTTCAAATTGTTGCACAATGGTGTGAATCAGATTGTCAAGTTTATCATTTCCGCAGAGCTTTAAAAACACATCATGCAATTGATTGTCTAATTTAAAAAAGTTTTTTACATCATTTTTTTCAGCGCATCTTATCATCTGCGAATTCAAATCTTCCATCCGCCTTATTTCTTTGTCGCTTATCTTGCAGCATGCCATCTTTGCCGCATACCCTTCCAGAAGGCCCTTAATGGCATAAAACTCTATTACATCCTTGTCTGTGATAGGGCTTACAATCGCACCTTTCCTTGGGGTAAAGGTGATAAACCCCTCTGACTCCAGCTGCCTGAAGGCCTCTCGTATAGGGGTTCTGCTTATGCCGAACATTTCAGCAAGCTCCGGTTCAGGCACCCGCTTTCCTGGTTTAAATTCGCCATTTATTACTGCTTCTTTAACAAAATCAACGATTCTTTCCCTTAGGGTGAGGTGTCGCCCTACAGGATATTCTAGTATTTTACCGGTTTGTCTCAAAACTTCTTTAACTCCGAAAAATCAGATTATGTTTTATAGGCATGAATAACTTCAGATATGTTGTGTAAATATATAGCATACATATTTAAAGGTCAACACCTTTTTGAGTCAACCATATTTCTATTTGCCTTATTCTCAATTTTGCGTTATCTTTTTTATACAAACAGCAGAAGCTGCAAAGTATTAGCCTCTGGTTTTTATAAAGGAGGTCTTGAGGCACATGATAAAAAATGACAGATGGATCAGGAGGATGTCTGTGGAGCATAATCCAAAAATGGTTGAACCGTTTGAGGAAAAGCAGGTGCGCAAGGGCTGCATCTCCTATGGCGTTTCGTCATACGGCTATGACATCCGTATATCAGATGAATTCAAAATATTCACAAATGTAAACAATGCCATTGTTGACCCAAAGGACTTTGACAGCAAGTCTTTCGTAGACTTCAAAGGAGATATCTGCATAATACCGCCAAATTCCTTTGCCCTCGGAAGGAGCGTGGAGTATTTCCGCATTCCGCGCAATGTTATGACGATATGCGTGGGCAAATCCACTTACGCCCGCTGCGGCATCATCACCAATGTTACGCCTTTTGAGCCTGAGTGGGAAGGATTTGTAACCCTCGAAATCTCAAACACAACGCCTCTGCCTGCAAAGATATACGCGAACGAGGGCATCGCGCAGGTTCTCTTCTTTGAAAGCGATGAGGCGCCTGAAGTGTCATACAAAGATAAGAAAGGCAAGTATCAATCCCAAGTGGGGATAACTTTACCAAAAATTTGAGATTTTAGATTTACGATTTTAGATTTTCAAATCGTAATTCGTAAATCGTCAATCCGAAATCAATAGAAATGGAAAACTCTAAAGAGAAAAAAAAGGGATTAAAACAAGAAGTAACAGGCATTGCCCTTTTAGGCATTTCACTGTTTGCCATGGTCAGCCTTTTTTCTTATTCCGAAGCTGACATTGCATCTAATTGGGGCGGTATCGTCGGTGGATACTCTGCATGGCTCTTATTCAAGATGATTGGCTATTCAGCATACCTCTTTCCTATCCTTATTATAATACTTGCGCTGGAATTTTTGATAAGGCGCAAATTGAACTTCAGACTCTCTATTCCAATCAGTCTGGCCTTCCTCCTCATATCATTCTCAGGACTTTTAAGCAGCCTGGTTGGAAATGATATTTTGAGCGGAGGCATAGTTGGAAAATATGTATGCCTTTTGCTGTGGAATTATTTGGGCTGGACCGGAACGCTAATCTTCCTTTCAGCCATGCTTCTAAGTTCTACAATATTTGCCACAGGTATTTCTTTGATAAGTATAGTGAGCAAAGGCTATAACATCTACAAACAGAAATCAGAAGTCAGAAGTCAGGGGGCTAAAGAGGAAGAAAAAAAAGACATATCGGAACATGAGTCCGGAAGCAGGGTGCGTTTTGCCCAGCACGATGAGAAACAAGAAGTAAAACCAATAGAACGTCCTGCCATAATAGTTCCCCCTGTCCCCCAGAAACAGCCTAAAGCAAAAGAACCTGCTCAGGAACATTTTGAGTTTTTAAAGGCATCAGGGGAATTTCAACTCCCCCCGCTTTCTTTCTTAGACAGCCCGCCGGATAAAACACAATCTCTGGATGAAGAGGCTCTCCGTACAAATTCCAAAATCCTTGAAAAAAAACTTAAAGATTATGGCATTGATGGCCAGGTAATGGCAGTAACACCTGGTCCGGTTGTCAATATGTATGAATTTGAACCTGCTCCAGGCGTAAAGGTGGCAAGCATCGTCAATCTATCGGATGACCTTGCCCTTGCGCTGCGCGCAACATCTATCCGTATAGTTGCGCCAATTCCAGGAAAGGCAGTGGTTGGCATAGAGGTTCCCAATATTGCCAGACAAAAGATTTATCTGAGAGAGATGCTGGAAAGCCATGCATATTCAAAAAATAACTCCAACCTGACATTTGCGTTAGGGAAAGACATATCGGGCAATCCAGTTGTTGCCGATCTTGCAAAAATGCCGCATCTCTTAATGGCAGGCGCAACAGGCGCCGGCAAAAGTGTTACCGTAAATGATATTATTTTGAGCATACTCTACAAAGCAACGCCTGTTGATGTCCGGTTTTTAATGATAGACCCAAAGATGTTGGAGCTTTCCGCATATGAGGGCATACCTCACCTCCTTACACCTGTTGTTACTGACGCAAAAAGGGCAGCTGTGGTATTAAGGGGCATGGTAAATGAAATGGGTGAAAGATATAAACTCATGGCAGAAAAAGGGACAAAGAGCATTGATAAATATAATCAGCTTTTTGACGAGGAAGGCTCCAAGGATGAGGATAAAGAAGCCCATCGCAGGCTGCCGTATATTGTGGTAGTGATAGATGAACTCTCTGATTTAATGATGGCATCAGGCAAAGAGGTTGAAGAATCACTGGTGAGGCTTTCTCAGATGGCACGGGCTGCGGGCATACATCTGCTGGTGGCAACACAGAGGCCTTCTGTTGATGTCATAACAGGACTGATAAAGGCGAACTTCCCTGCCAGATTATCACTTCAGGTTGCTTCCAGGACAGATTCCAGGACAATCCTTGATACAGGCGGGGCAGAGACTCTTCTCGGCGAGGGAGATATGCTATTCCTGCCGCCTGGCTCATCAAAGCTTAAAAGAATACATGGCGCATATATTTCAGAAATTGAGATAAAAAGGGTTACCGACTTTCTAAAGAAACAGGGCAAACCAACCTATGATAAGGCCATATCAGAGGCAAAGGCTGAAGAGAAAGGGGTAGTAGATGATGACCTTGGAGAGGAGTTTAACAGACGATATGATGAGGCAGTTGCATTGGTTATACAACTGGAGCAGGCATCTACATCATATATCCAGAGACGTCTTAGAATAGGTTATAATACTGCTGCAAGGATAATAGAAAAGATGGAGGCAGAAGGCATTGTAGGTCAGTCTCAAGGCAGCAGGCCGAGAGAGGTGCTGGTTAAGAAAGAAGGTGGGATGCGTGAGTAGAAAGTTCAAAGTTCAAAGTTCGGAGTTCGGAGTTAGAAGCAAGAAGTCAGAAGCAAGAAGCAAGAGAGAATTTTGTATTTTACCTCTTGCCTTTTGCCTCTTACCTCTGGCCTCTTTTTTACTGTTCACTGTCGTATATGCCGACGACCTTAACACTATTGTTTCAAAGATTCAGAAAACATATGATGGAATTTATGACATTCAGGCAAATTTTGTCCAGCTTACAACATCTGCCTCAATAAAACAGACACAAAAGGCTGAAGGGGTTGTTTACTTTAAAAAACCAGGCATGATGAAATGGGAATATAGGTCGCCGAATACTGACATCATAGTAAGCGATGGTAAAACCCTCTGGGCATATCAGCAGGATATTGGACAGGTTATGACCGGCAATGCCTCAACCAATGAAACATCCATATCAAATAATTTTCTATCAGGCATGGGGAATCTAAAAAAAGATTTTGATATAGAACTGGCAGAACAGGACAACATAAGCTACGTGCTAAAACTGAAGCCCAAAGCGCCTCAACCAAATGTCCAGAAACTTTATATCGCAGTGGATAAAAAAACATTTTTTGTCGTCAAAACCATAGTATATGACTTAATAGGAAATGAGACTAGAGTTATATTTGAAAATATAAAGATAAACCAATCCATTTCCACCAGCATATTCAAATTCAAGATTCCGGAAGGTGTGAAGGTGGTAAAATAAAAATTCCAAATGTCAAAGCTCAAAGTCCAAATAAATGCCAAATGATTCACTGATAGAAACATTTTTTGTTATTTGGCGCGTAAGCTCAATCTTTATCTACTTCGGATTTTATTTGACATTTGGATTTTGAAATTTGGATTTATAGATGGGAAAAAGGAGGAGTAAATATGCCGTCATTTGATATCGTTTCAAAGGTTGACCCGCAAGAGGTCGACAACGCAGTAAATCAGGCCATCAAGGAGATAAGCCAGCGCTTTGATTTTAAGGGGAGTAAAAGCGAGATAAAATGGGAAAAAAAAGAAGAGATAACAGTCATCGGAGATAGCGACAACAGGCTAAAGAGTGTAATAGACCTTCTGCAGGGTAAATTTGTAAAAAGAGGTATCTCGCTGAAATCCCTTGAATACGGCAAGGTTGAAGATGCCTCCGGCGGGCTTAAAAGGCAGGTAATAAAGATCCTTCAAGGTATTCAAAAAGAAAAGGCGAAAGAAATTGCAGAGGTTATTAAAAAATCTGGAATTAAGGTTCAGGCTCAGATAATGGATGACCAGGTAAGGGTAACAGGCAAAAAGATAGACGACCTGCAGGAAGTAATCCAAATTCTTAAGACAAAGGATTTGGGGGTAAGTTTGCAGTTTGTGAACATGAGAGATTAACCACAAACACAATTTCATGGTCCCAAAATAGCACATTGATTTTTGAGAAAACTTGCCAGATGCTTTCAGTGGCAGATTTTGGCCAAACCATGCACCTGGCATCCTGCTAGAGATCTGTGTTAGTTTAAAGATATTTTTAGTTTTCACTCATCACTGACCACTGCCCATTAATTACTGTATTTCATTGCGCCCGTAGCTCAGCCGGATAGAGCGACGGACTTCGAATCCGAAGGTCGCAGGTTCGACTCCTGCCGGGCGCGCGGATTGCGCCTGTAGCTCAGTGGATAGAGCATCAGCCTCCGGAGCTGAGGGCCAGAGGTTCAAATCCTCTCAGGCGCACCATTTAAAAACAGTGATGAGTGGTAAGTGGGTAGTGGTAAGAAGTAAAAAGGCTTTTACTAGAAACTAACAACTGTTCTGTTTACTCACCCAGCGCCTCCAACTTGGCAATGGATTTTATAATAATCTCTTTTCTTTTTATATCAATGACACCATCTTCCTTAAAGCTTTTTAAAAGACGTATGGCCGTTTCCTGGGTTATGCCTAAAAGCTCTGCTATTTCAAGCCTTGAAAGTGAGAGGTTTAGCTTTATCTTTCCATTTTCCGTAAAACCATATTCCTTTGATAAGGTATAAAGAAGATGAGCCATCTTTTCCCTTGCTGTCATAAGACCCATACTGCCTATCTTACTATAAGCGTTGTCAAGGTCCTTGCTTAAGGCTATTATTATCTTTTTTGCGATAGAGGGGTGTTCTCCAATTATCCTGAAAAATGCATTTTTTTCTATGAAGCAGAGTTCGCAGTCATCCATTGCCATTGCGGTGTTGCCGTACCTCTTGCCGTTATAAAATGTTTCCATGCCAAGAAGCTCTCCAGGTTGGAGTATCTTTATAATCTGTTCCTTGCCATCTCTTGCGGTTTTTATGAGTTTCACCCTTCCGGATTTTACTACATAAAAACCTGGGCATGGTCCGCCTTCTACAAATATTACATCTTTTTTCTTATGTAATGATGTGGTAACAGCATGTTTGAAGATTTCAAGCTGTTCATCGGTAAGGTTGGAAAACAGGGTGTTTTCCTTAATCCGGCAGTGGCATAAAAGACAAAGTGATTCTTCGGTCATGTTTAAATTATATTTAATCTTTTTGGATATTGCAAGCAGGTTTGTAAAACGGTAAGATTTTTACTAGCTATTTTACAGACAAGCTTCTCCCCCGCTTTATCTGTTAATAATCATAGATGGTTCGTTTGTTTCGCAGACTCCTCTTGGGATGATAAAAGATTTTGGGTAATCAGAAAAGTTGGTGTTGTCGGCCTTATCCTCAACAGTATTTTTTTCTCCTCGTTGTGTTGCTGTATCAGGATATTTCTCGGTAACCGCAGAACCGTTTGTGCTGTCTTTTGTAATATTGGCAGAATCTTCGCCATAAATATTGGCAGCAAGCGTCAGATTTAGAATATATATCATGGCGCAGAGAATAGCAAAATATCTCATAAATGCCCTCTTCAAATATTATATTGAATCGTCTGTGTCCAAATTAAGAATTGAAAACAGCCTAATCCATCTCTATAATAATGGATAACATCCAAATATCATTGTAAATAAAGGAGGATTAGGCTATGGCGCATAATCATACCCTATGAGGACAAATGTTGCAAATGTTTCCTAGGGTAATGTCAATACCTATGTGTAAATTCATTCAGAGGGTTATTCTCCCAGGCGGCTAACCCAAAAAAAGCAGTTGGGTTTTTATTTTTTTTAGCTACATACAATATTTTAGCCAAAGCCTGCCCCTGAAAGTTTCTATCAGGGGACAAGAAAAAGATGACTGAATAAAATGCAACATATTCCTTTAAGTTAAGGAACCTCTGAAAAACTACCTTTTTTAAAATTGTCATGCCCGAATGCTTCTGTCGGGCATCCATAAGTCATTAAATTTACAAGAACTGGATTTCCGCTAAAAACATGCGGGAATGACATGAAAAGAGTTTTTCAGAGTGTCCTTAAGTATGTGAATATTTAGAAAGCAAGTTTTAGCGATGTATTTATGGAGAGGTGGCCGAGCCGGCTGAAGGCAGCTGCCTGCTAAGCAGTTGTAGAGATAAAACTCTACCGGGGGTTCGAATCCCCCCCTCTCCGCCAATTTTCAAACTGTGTAAAAGCCAAAAGGTATCCATTATAGTCAACGACAAAAACAAATAGATACTACAATAAATGTCTAATTTCTAACCCCCGATAGATTCAATCTGGGGCTAATTTCTAATAAATCCTTGACAGGAAGAATATCTGTTAAGGATAAAATGTCAAATGTCAAAAAAAACAACCCCCTGACCCCCTTTATTAAGGGGGAAAACATTGGAAATTTAATCATTGGATATTCATTAGAAATTAGACATTAGGATTTAGGATTTTTTAATACCATGTCAACTTATTTAATGCGTTCACTATAGTTATGTAGTCTATGATAACTAAAATTACTTGCTCTTATCAAAGTTTGCTGTCCATTGATTCACCCCCCCCCAATAGTAATTATTGTTAAAGTAATTGGGCATAGCTGAAGACACCAAGACATGCTTGCATACATAAAATGTATAAAAAGCTGATTATTGTATAAAGGATTAAGTTCTAAACTTAATGAATATTTATGTTTAAAAAGGTGCTTGTAGCAAACAGGGGCGAGATAGCCTCAAGGGTCATAAGGGCATGCAAAGAGCTTGGCATAGCAACTGTCGCCATCTATTCAGAGCCCGATGCCACATCCCTTTATGTTAAAAAGGCTGATGAATCTTATCTTGTCGGCCCGGGTCCGATTGAAGGCTATCTGAACATTCACAGGATAGTTGACCTTGCGCTCAAGGTCGGCGTGGATGCAATACATCCTGGCTACGGTTTTCTCTCAGAAAAACCCAGTTTTGCAGAGCTTTGCGAAAAAAAGGGGATAACCTTTATCGGCCCATCCAGTCAGGCTATTGCCAACATGGGCGACAAAGTCATGGCTCGGAAGATGATGAAAAAAGCCGAAGTGCCAATTGTCCCTGGAACAGAAGGCAGTCTCAAGGATGCAGAAGAGGCTAGGATATTTGCAAAAGGCATCGGCTATCCGGTAATGATAAAGGCGTCGGGCGGCGGCGGCGGCAGGGGGCTCAGGATTGCGAAAGATGAAAAAGAGCTTATGAAAAATTTTGAGATTGCCCAGTCCGAATCCAAGGCGGCATTCGGCGTATCCGATGTATTTATTGAAAGATATATTGAAAGACCTCACCATATAGAATTTCAGATTCTTGCAGATAAGCACGGAAATATCATCCACCTGGGGGAAAGAGATTGTTCAATCCAGAGAAGACATCAGAAGCTCATAGAGATTGCGCCGTCTCTTATACTTGACGCAGGCCTGAGAGAAAAGATGGGGCAGGCTGCTGTAAAAGCGGCCAGAGCGGCAAATTATACCAATGCAGGCACCGTGGAGTTTCTTGTTGATGATAAGCGAAATTTTTATTTCCTTGAGATGAACACAAGGATACAGGTTGAGCATACGATAACCGAAGAGGTTACCGGCATTGACTTGGTAAAAAAGCAGATAGAGATTGCCGCCGGCAAACCTCTGGGCATCAAGCAAGATGACATTAAAATAAGAGGCTTTGCAATGGAATGCCGCATCTGTGCAGAAGATCCAAAAAACAACTTTCGTCCAAACGGCGGAAGGGTTACGGCTTATTATTCGCCGGGCGGCATTGGCGTTAGAATAGACGGCGCAATATACAAGGATTATATAATACCTGATTATTACGATTCTATGGTGGCAAAACTGGTAGTAAGAGGCATGGACTGGGATGAGGTATGCAGCAGGATGCACCGTTCCCTTGACGAATTTGTAATCCGCGGGGTAAAGACCACCATCCCGTTTTTGAGAAAGATAATGAACGACCCTGATTTCAGAAGCGGCAATTTTGATACGGGTTATATAGACAGAAAGCAGGATATGCTGGATTACGCGGAATACGAGGACCCGATTGACAAGGTGGCAGCCATATCTGCTGCAATAGCGGCGTATCATGGGTTTTGATTGGTTAACGCTGAAAAGTGCCTATCTGCTTGCGTTGTCGCTGCGGTTTCTGCGCTCAACCCTTGACAAAGCTGTTCTTGGCAAAAGCCAAGGGCTTGCCTTTGACAAGCCACAGATTTGTCAAGGGTCAACATACCCGTAGCTGCCCGATTAATTAGGCGTTTTTAAAAGCGCCGATAAATCGGCAAACTACAACCGCCTTGCATCTGTGCAATTTTTGAGCGTCAACTTACATATAATATATTTTTCAAATAGTTTGGAGGCGCAGATGTCCAAAAACAAAACAAAAAACCATAGAGTGAAGATCACCGATACGGTTCTGAGAGATGCCCATCAATCGCTCTTTGCAACAAGGATGCGGACTGAGGATATGCTGGCTATTTCTGAAAAGCTGGACAAGGTCGGCTATTACAGCCTTGAGGTGTGGGGCGGCGCAACCTTTGACACCTGCCTTCGTTTTTTAAGGGAAGACCCCTGGCAGAGGCTCAGGGATTTGAGAAAGGCCTTGCCGAATACAAAGCTCCAGATGCTCCTTCGGGGGCAGAATCTTGTGGGATACCGCCACTATTCGGACGATGTAGTAAGAAAATTTGTGGAACGTTCTGTAAAAAATGGCATGGACATATTCCGCATATTTGACGCACTGAATGACATAAGAAATGTAGAGGTTGCGGTTAAGGCGGTAAAAGCAAACAAGGCTATTGTAGAGGCCTGCGTATGCTACACAACAAGTCCTGTGCATACGCACGAGGGTTTTGCGGAGATGGCGCAGAGGCTTGAGGACATGGGCGCGGACACTCTCTGCATCAAGGACATGGCAGGGCTTCTCACGCCGTATGCCGCTTATGACTTGGTGAAGTTGCTCAAGGAAAAGATAAAACTTCCTATCCACATACATACCCACGATTCCAGCGGTCTTGCGGCTATGAGCTATCTCAAGGCCATAGAGGCGGGCGCTGAGATGATTGATACAGCCATATCATCCATGTCGTCAGGCACAGCCCAGCCCCCCACGGAAAGCCTCGTGGAGGCGCTGAAAGGGACTCCGTATGACACGGGGCTTGATATTGCCATGCTTGCGGACATCGCGGAATATTTCCGAAAGCTTCGCAAAAAATATAAGAGGTTTGAAAGCGAATACACCGGCATCAACACAAAAACTTTGGTGGTGCAGATACCGGGCGGTATGATCTCCAATCTGGCACAGCAGTTAAAAGAACAGAATGCCATTGACAAGATGGATGAGGTTCTGGAAGAAATTCCGAGGGTGAGGAAGGATATGGGCTACCCTCCGTTGGTTACGCCCACAAGCCAGGTTGTGGGAACGCAGGCGACCCTGAATATCCTTACCGGCGAGAGATATAAGGTCATCACCAGCGAGACAAAAAACTACTTTAAAGGTCTTTACGGCAATCCGCCCGGAAAGGTAGATAAAAAAATTCAGAAAAAGGCAATTGGCAGTGAAGAATCTATTGTCTGCAGACCGGCAGACCTTCTGGAGCCTGAACTTGACAAACTTACCAGGGATCTGGGAGGCAGAGCAAAAAATACCGAAGATGTCCTGTCGTATGCACTTTTTCCCAATGTTGCGCTGGAATATTTTGAGCAGAGGGAAAGCGGCAAGCTTGAGCCAGAACCGCTTGAAGAGCCAAAAGAGGCAGAGACGCAACAGGCTCCTTTAATGGCAAATCTGGCGCCGAGCGAATTTATCATCACGGTTCACGGTGAATCTTATCGGGTAAAGGTTGCAGGCGCAGGGCACAAGGTTGAAGGCAAGAGGCCGTTCTTTTTGAAGATAGATAATCGTCTGGAAGAGGTTATGATAGAATCCCTTACCGAGGTTATCCCCACAACAGCCGGAGAGATAGAAGCGCGGCCAACGACAACCTCAGTAAGGCCGAAGGCACAAAAGAAGGGCGATGTTACAGCCCCTATCCCTGGCAAGGTTACCAGCATAAAGGTATCCGAAGGCGCAAAGGTTTCTGCAGGCGATACGCTTTTGACCGTAGAGGCCATGAAGATGGAAAACGAGGTGCATACCCCCATGGACGGCGTGGTGAAAAAGATTTATGTGAAGGTCGGGGATTCGGTGAATCCTGATGAGACGTTGATGGTGATAGAGAAGGAATAGGAAATTTCCCGGCTTCGTAATTTTTAAGAATTGGCAATTAAAAATATTGCTACGGAAACCGAATGAATTTAATTGAAACAGGAATAGAAAAAGGACTTGTCAGGTTTGATGAAGAGCGAAACTTCATTACTTACATCCATCAGAATAAGAAACGCAATTTCAACAACCCCGAAGAAAAAGTTCAGGCGGAAGCATTTTTAAGTTTAGTCCTCATTTATGGCTATCCTGCAAACCGAGTTAAGAATTATGTGTCGGTGCAGATGGGTTCGGAAACCAAAGAAGCAGACATCATAGTTTACGCAGATGATGAATGTGAAAGCCCTTTTATTGTTGCTGAATGTAAAAAAGAAGAAATAACCGACCAGGAATTTAACAAAGCCGTTGACCAGGCATACAGCTATGCAGTTGCTGAAGGCGGCAAATTTGTATGGATAACTTCACGAATAAAGAATGAGTATTACGAAGTTCCCGAAAAGAAACCCAAGAGCAGAATTTCGGCGCCGGATATTCCGCAGTTCGGAGTAAAGAAACTTGCGCCATACAAGTATGTGAAAGGCGGTATTTCTCAAAGCGATGCCGGAGTAAGAGAATCCGAAGTTGAATATGGTGTAAAACAAAAGTTTTTTGAATTGGAAGTTGTCAGCGAAAGTGAACTCACAAAAATTTTCATTCAGGCGCATCAGGCGCTTTGGGGAGGCGGGCAAAGAAATCCATCAGTAGCATTTGATGAATTGGATAAACTAATCTTCTGCAAAATTTGGGATGAAAAACATCCTCGTAAAACTGGCGACCCTTACGACTTTCAGATTTTCAGAGACGAAACACCCAATGAACTTTTAAAAAGAGTTAAAGAACTGTACTCACAAGGCAGAAAAAAAGACCCCGAAGTTTTTAAAGAAGACATCAATCTTTCAGCCGAAGAAACACAAACCATTGTAAAATATCTGCAACGGATTAACCTCAATAAAACCGACCTTGACAGCAAGGGCAAAGCATTCGAAACTTTTATGGGCAGTTATTTCCGTGGCGATTTCGGACAGTATTTTACCCCACGACCTATTGTAAAATTTATTGTTGACAGCTTGCCTATTGACAACTCAAAGCGTGTTTTAGACACAAGTTGCGGCAGTGGTGGTTTTCTCTTGTATGCGCTGGACAAAGTGAGAGAGCAAGCCAGTGAATTTTATGATAAGGACAAAGAAGAAAAAGACCATTTCCGCCATTGGCACGACTTTGCTGAAAATAATTTATTCGGCATTGAGATAAACGACCAGATTGCACGAACCGCCAAAATGAATATGATTATTCACGATGACGGACACACCAATGTTATTGCAGCAGACGGACTTTTAAGTGATGAAGAATTGCAAACTAAATCAAAGAACAAGGAGTTTGAATACGGCACTTTTGATTTTATCATTACCAATCCGCCTTTCGGAAGCATCATCAAGCAAACCGAAAAAGCGTATATGCACCAATACAGTTTAGGCAAAAAAGAACTGGACTGGTTAAGCACAAATACAACAACCAAAGAAACAATACGAGACAGCCAAAGCACGGAGATTTTATTTTTAGAACAATGTCATAAGTTTTTAACCGAACAAGGTTACTTGGCAATTGTAATCCCCGATGGGATTTTAACTAACAGCAGTTTGCAGTATGTAAGAGATAATCTTGAAGAACTTTATCGCATTATTGCAGTGGTTTCAATGCCTCAAACCGCTTTTACTGCGACTGGCGCGGGAGTAAAAAGTTCAGTTTTGTTTTTGCGAAAACACAAAGAGAAAACAACAGAAAAAATTTCCGACCAAAAAGAAAAACTGAAAGCGAAACTGAAAACTGATAACAAGTTTATTGAGACAGTTGAGAAATGGGAAAAAGAAAAGAATACAGCAATTAAAAAGTTGGAAGAAGAAGCCAAGCAGAAAAACCCGAAAACCAGTAAAAAAGAAATTGGCGAACTGATAAAAGAGGAGAAAGCAAAACTCCAAACTGCATTTACCGACAAAGTGAACAACCTGAAAGAAGAACTGACTGAAAAATATTTTGCAGCCAAACAACAGGCGCTTGACGACTATCCGATTTTTATGGCGATAGCCGAAGATATTGGCTATGACGCCACAGGCAGAAACACAGGCACCAATGAGTTGATTGAAATCAGCAAAGAACTTTCAAAATTTATTACTCACATTAGCAAGACGGAAAAATGATGAGCAGTTTTACCCGTTCACAACCAGTAAATAAAAACAAAGTTTTCATTCTCAACCGAAGCGAGATTGAAAAACGGCTGGACCCTGATTATTATCATTTAGAAAGACGATTCGAAATTGACAGATTAAAAAAATCCAAGCATCCTTTAAGTAGTCTTAAATTAACGGCTTCTTTTTCTAAAATAACCCTATCCGAAAATCTTGATAATCTACCGTACATTGGGTTAGAAGATATTGAAAGCAACACTGGTGCATATTCTAACAGTTCACAGAAAGAAAGTTTTAGAACGGCACTTTATTTTAAAAAAGGTGATGTCCTTTTTCCTAAACTCCGTCCATATTTAAACAAAGTTCATCTTGCAGAATTTGATGGAATATGTTCAACAGAATTTGTAATTCTTAATAGTAAAAAAGTATCAACCAAATTTCTTTCTGCTTTTTTAAGAAGTTCTATTGTTGTTAATCAAACAAAG
>JACRNJ010000033.1 GCA_016219285.1 Deltaproteobacteria bacterium | reverse complement strand
CAGAGGATACCCGGCGCCCGGCTTGGTCTCCACATTGTTCCACCACATATACTCAGCGCCTTGGCGGGTGGTCCAGATGTTCTTGCATGACACGCTGCATGTATGACATCCTATGCACTTGTCAAGGTTAAAACTCATTGATAATTGGGCTCTGATATCCATTACCATTCCACCTCCTGATTCTTCATTTTTCTAAGCAATATGGTTGTATCCCTGATGATCGGGATCGGCCCCCATGAGTTAAATCCATAGGAGAACTGTCCATATCCGGCAACGCTCAAAGTCGGCAGCTTTAGCCTCTGCCTCGGAAGGCTGTTATGGAACCCGCCCCTGATTTTGTTCCTTATCTGGGATTTGGGGATATTTATCGTCCTCTCCTGTGAATGATAGGCAAAGGCGCTCCCGGACGGTATCCTGGCGCTGACAACCGCGCGGGCCACATATACCCCGTTGTCGTTGTAAGCCTCAACCCAGTCATTGTCCTTGATACCCACGCTTTCCGCATCCCTGTCGTTAACCCAAATTACGTTCCCGCCTCTGGAGAGCGTCAACATCCTCAGATTGTCATAGTGGGTAGAGTGTATCTGCCACTTGCCGTGCGGGGTAATATAGCAAAGATGCAGCGCCCCTGACCTGTCGCTCCTCTTAAGCTCGTTCATCTTGTTCGGATCCAGCTTGTACTTATGGGTTACCAAGGCCTCTCCAAATTCAAGATAGGTGGGGTGGTCGAGATAGAAACTCTGCCTGCCTGTGAGTGTTCTCCATGGCAGTCTGAAATCTATCTGGTTGGTATATCCGGTGTATGACCTCCCGTTCCTTGTATCGCCTGCCCAGAGCGGGCTGTTAAGCCACCGTTTTGGCTGCGCTACAATGTCGTCATAATTTGTGCGGAAGTTCCTGTCAGCCCCTGCTATCTCATCGGCAATGCCGTGATATTCGGTTTTCGCGGCCTCCATAGCCTTTGGCGTTGGCGTCAGTTCTGCATGTTTCAGGGTCCAGACCCTTGATGGGTCATGGCCAAATATCTTCTTGACCGACTCCTTGGCCTCTTTGTAGGTGTCACCGTGCAGACCTGTATGATGCTCCTCAATGAGCCACTGCTGGTAGTTATTCTCTCCGTTTGTCAGGCTGGAGAAGTGAATAACCGCATTACATGCCTCTTTGGCCTCCATGAGGGATATATACTTCTCGCCTCCCCACTCGGTTCTTGGGGTATGGGGGTCGTTAATATATTCGTCATAGAACGGCTTGCCGTTGACCAGAATATTATGGAAGCCGTATTTTGTCTTCATCAGCGGCCCAAGGGATGTCCACCGGTTGTAAACATTAGCATAGTCCCTGGTTGCAACGGTTATGTTCGGCCCGGTTACGCCAGGTATAAGATCGCAGTCTCCCTTTTTCCAATCCTTAACATCAGGTATTGCAGGCTGCGTTATCTCGCCCGGGCTATCGTGCATAAGCGGCGACATCACCACTTCTTTATGCGGCTTTGGGAAATGCTTTGCCGCAAGATTTGAAAACTTCTTAGCAAGGAACTTGTATGCGTCACAATCGCTCTTTGCCTCCCAGTTTGGCGGAACAGCCGCGCCCATAGGAAGTATGTAGGAGTGCATGTCCGTGGTGTTGATGTCCTCCTTCTCATACCAGTGGGCAGCAGGAAGCACTATATCGCTGTAAGTCGGCGTGGTATTCATTCTCATATTCAGGTCAACAATGAGGTCTAACTTGCCGAGCGGCGATTCCCTGTATTTCATATCCTTGATGTGCGGCTTTGCCACCTCTTCGCAGTCCATATTATGATGCGTGCCGAGGAGGAACTTGAAGAAGTATTCCTGTCCCCTTGCGCTGGAACCAAGCGCATTGCCGCGCCATATCATCCATACCCTGGGCCAGTTCTCAGGCGCATCAGGGTCCTCAATGGCAAATTGCATGGCGCCGCTCTTGAGCTGCTTTACGGTATAGTCAACTATCTCAGCATCAGTCTTTGCCCCGGCCTTCTGCGCCTCCTCTGCCACAACAATAGGACTCTTGTTCCACTGTGGATACCAGGGAAGACCTCCCAGCCTCACTGCCCTGACCTGCCAGTCAGCGCAATGCTGATAGGTGATAGCGTCTTTATCCGGCATAACATGGTATTCTGTTATCTTATCGTCATACTTAAACATCTGCGTGTTTATATACCAGTAGCTCGGCGTATTCTGGAGTCTTGGCGGCCTTGACCAGTCAGCGCCGAGGGCGATCTGCCCCCATGAATCAAATGGCGCCAGTCTCTCCTGACCCACATAGTGGTTCTGCCCGCCTCCGTTTCTGCCGACGCAGCCGGTAAGCATCAACGCGCCTATGAATGACCTGTAAATCAGGTCAGAGTGATAATAGTGGTTGCTGCTTGAGCCGCTTATTACCATGCACCTGCCTTTTGTAACCTCAGCAGTGGATGCCCACTCTCTGGCGATTTGTATGATTGTTGCGCGGCCGATGCCTGAGTATTTTTCCTGCCATGCAGGAGAAAAGCCCTTGTCATCATCGAAGTTTTTGCAAAAATCGCCGGAAAGGCCGGGGCGCGCCACGCCGAGATGAGACATCTGCATATCAAATACTGTGGTTACAGGTATCTTGCCTTCGGTGACGGTCTCAACATACTTTACCGGAACCTGTCTCTTGTAAACCTCGCCGGTGTCAAGCTCATAGAATGCGCACTCAACCGCGCCTTCCTTGCTGTCTAAAAGCGTAAGGGCAACGTCTATCTGCTCACCCGTCTTTTCATCCTTTAGCAGGGTATTCCACTTGCCTTCGCTCTCTTTCTTCTTGGGATACCTGAAACCCATGCCACCGTAAACAATCCGCGCCTTGTTGGTTTTGTTATCCCACATCGCAAATTTCCATTCCGGATTGTCGGTGTCGGCATAATCCTTCAGATCCATTGCCCTTAAGAACCTGCCCATTTCATATCCATTCTTGGTCTTCCTGAGCTTAATAAGTTGAGGCAGGTCTGTATAGTTCTTTGCATAGTCCACAAAGTAGGGAACCTGTCTGTCTGCATAGAATTCCTTGCAAATGACATGATTTATCGCCATCCAGATAGCGGTGTCGGAACCTGGCTTTACAGGAACCCACAGGTCTGCATATTTTGCGCTCTCCGAATAATCCGGGGTCATTACCACGCACTTTGCCCCGCCTGTGCGAAGTTCCGGTATAAAGTGACAATCTGCTGTCCTTGTCCTGTTTGGGGTTGCCCCTGTTATGACACAATATGCTGTATGGTACCAGTCAGCGCTCTCTGCCACGTCGGTCTGCTCACCCCAAACCTGAGGGTGGGCGTTCGGCAGGTCTGTGTAATAATCATAGAAACTCATGCTCACGCCGCCGATTAACTGATGGTATCTGGCGCCTGCGGCATAGCTTATCTGAGACATGGCCGGAATCGGCGAAAAACTGATATTCCTGTCCGGTCCGTATTTTTTAATGGTATACATCTGCGCGGCGGTTATTATGTCGCCTGCAGTGTCCCAGTCAAACCTGCGGAAACCGCCTTTTCCCCTTGACCATTTAATCTTCTTGCTTAATTCAGGGTTTTCTACAATACTTGCCCATGCGTCAACCGGGTCAGAATGTTTTGTCTTTGCTTCTTTCCATGCGTCTATCAGAGTTCCGCGGACATATGGGTATTTTATCCTCACAGGGCTGTAAACATACCATGATGCGGATATACCCCTCTGGCAGCCTCTCGGCTCATACGGAGGAATGGTCGGCTCCAATAACGGATAATCAACAGCCTGCAGCTCCCATGTGATAATACCGTCCTTGACATAAACCATCCAACTACACCCGCCTGTGCAGTTATTACCATGCGTGCTTCTGACGGTTTTGTCATACTGCCAGCGGTTTCTATAAAATTCTTCCCAGCCTCTTTTGCCGGGGTTGATTTCATCTTGTATCCATGTTGCCATTTTTATCTTCCTCCCTTTCCGCCGTAATTTCTCCATAATGCATCGTGGGCAGTATTCTGATTCCTTTTGCTATACCTTCCGCTCCATATAATGCCGAACAGAACAAGCATACCTACAAAACCGCCAAGGCCAAGTATTGTAAATGTCCCTGTTGGAGATGGCTCTACCCCTTTTTCACTTGCCGATTTAAAGAATGCCCTCAGATGCCCCATTTCTTCGTCAGTTATCTTTTTGTTGGAAAATATCGGCCCCATCACAGGACTTCCGCCGCCATTAACCCATGCCGTGCTCATAAGAGGGTTTTTGGAAGGGTCTGCAAATGCCTTGGTCAGATTTGGACCAAGAACCCCGCCTCCCAAACCGCCTACCCCGGCGCTATGACATGATATACATGGCGGACCGCCGTTCTGAAATGCCTTTTCCCCTGCAAACAACATCTTGCCTGTGTTGTAATCACCCTTTTCCACAGGCGCTGCCTCTGGCTCTGGAGCCGCAGGTTGGACAACCGGAGCCGGTGGGGCATCCTCTGCCTGAACTGCAACCGATATTTGCACAAACCCTGCAACCAGGAAGCAGGCCAACAATAAGAGTCTAAATCTCTTGCCAAACAATCTCTTACCGCTAACTAAAACCATACTCTACACCTCCTTACATGATTTTTATTTTTTGCCCTGCCTCTGTTCAGGAGTAAACACCTGACAACTCAACAAAGAGTTTGTCTTTGTTAAGGGGGCCGCAGGACCATCCCTTTTACTGTTTAGACTTCATTTAAAAACCCACAAAACCGGGCATGGCGACTTCTTGCTCACCCTGTCTATAATGCTCCCCATAAAAAACTTTCCCACCGGCGAATAACGGTGGCTGGCCATAACTATAAGGTCTGCCCTACGTTCCATTGCCAGCGCAATTATCTCATGCGCGGCATCGCCGTCCCTTAAGATAGTCTCTATATTTTTAACACCTTGTTTTTTTAATCTCGCCTCTTCTCCCTTTAACAACTCCCTTCCCGCATCCAGCCACTTCTCGTGAATCTCCTCCCATTCAGGAGAATCTGTAACTACATCTGCCGACCTATACCATTTTTCAACAACATTTAATAGAATAAGCTTTGCGCCGGAAATCTTGCTTATATATGCAGCCTCTTCCATTGAATGAGCGCCCAATTCAGAGCCGTCTACAGGACAGATAATATTCTTATATTCCATATATACACCTCGTTTCAGATTGTATGCGCAGCCTTATGCAATCTTTCTGTGTAATTTCTCCTCAGCCGTTAATGCCTTGCCCCCCTTGCCCACCCATGTGGTTGTCCAACGTTTCTTAACCACAAGATACATAAAGAATATGCCGCTGCCGATTGCCGCCCAGAGTAAAAACCCGCCTGCAAAGGTTCCGTAGTATTGCTTTGAAAGACCCATGGAATTGGGAATTAACCCGCCTCCAAGGGCGCCTATCTCTCCTATAAGGCTCATGGCAATAGCGCTGCTTGCCGTCCAGCGAAGAGGAACAAGCTGGAATGTGGAGCCGTTGCCGGCGCCGAGGCAGCAAAAGATAAGGAAGAGTATTATGGCCATAATCCATATCGGCGGCATTGTGGCCGCTATAAGCGACAATATCGCTACTGCTACAGATAGAACGAGCATGTTATTCAGACCGCCGTATTTATCGGCGAACCACCCCCCTGCTATACGCGTAACGCTCGCCATAACAATGATAGGGGCTGACCACTGGCCCATAGTTTTCTTTGGAATGCCATATCCATCGGCAAATAGCGTGGGCAGAAACATGGTAAATCCTATATAGCCTCCAAAGGTGAGTATGTAGGATATGTTAAATACCCAAGCGTCTTTTTCGACCAAAACCTTGAGGTATCCCCCAAGGCTTTTCTTCTCACGGTCAGGCGGTTCTTTGGCGAGCGCTATCATACAAATCATAGGCACAAGCATAAGCAGGATTGCCATACCATACACATTCTGCCAACCGTATGCTATTGCCAGAGGAGGCGCAAAAAGCACTGCTATCACAGCGCCGCTGTTTCCTGCCCCGGCTATGCCGATTGCAAGCCCTTTATACTGCGGCGGAAACCATCCCCCGCCCAAAGAAAGGGCAACACCGAAACTTGCGCCGGCAATTCCGAGTATTATACCCATAACCAGAACCTTTTCATAAGAATCCACCATCATATAACCCCATGCAAGCCCGATGATTATCACACTCATCTCCACAAGGGCAGCGTTCTTTCTGCCAATATACTGAGACAGAACCCCGAGCGGAAAACGCAAAAGGGCGCCCGACATTATGGGCACCGACAGCATAAAACCTTTCTGAGCGGCGCTAAGTTGAAACGCCTCGCTGATAAACGGGGCCATCGCGCCGTTCAATACCCATACGGCAAAACAGAAGTCAAAATATAAAAAAGCGCAAAAGAGTGTAGGCGGATGACCTGATTTCAAAAATGTCTTGATACCTGCCATTTGTATTCTCCTTTCTATAGAATTTGTTCACATGATTTATTTTGCTTCTTTCGTATTTAAGTTGAATACTCTAAATACAATTCCTAAATCCTAATGTCTAATTTCCAATAAAATATCCAATGACTAAATTTCTATCTTCTCAATCATACTTTTTTTGATATTTTTGACATTTGACATTTTATTAGAAATTAGGATTTAGAAATTAGAAATTTAATGTAGCGTCCACTCTTAATGCTTATACTAAATTAAGCAATATGTATGCCAAAAAACTGACAAAAATCAATATTCGTCTAATTACATGTTTTTTATAACTAATTTTAATATTGATGGATTAAAATAAAAAGGCAGGATTATAAGGTTGTGTTACAGATTAGGAATGGCTATTTATTGTTTTTTAATATTTACCAATAAAATCAGAGAGTTGTAATTGCTACCTATTTGTAACATTGGTGGAATAACGCCACTCAATAATAATGATCCATGGGCTTACAAAAGGGGATGAAAATAACAAGTAGGGTGGGCTATGCCCACCATTTAGCCAGTTTTCTTATGCAATAATTTTGGTGGGCATAGCCCACCCTACAATAATGACCATGAAAGGGGTATTCTCGGGACAAACCCTCATGAGCCTTCGGCTCACAAAGGGGCATGAAAATTTGGTAGGAGCCGTCTCCAGACGGCGAAAAGATAATCGCAAACAGGAGTTTGCTCCTACCATGCAGATATGCATTTTCGAGACAAAGAACTTAAGATTATATTTCCATATCATCATGATGCAGACTAAAGTTATAAATAGGAAGCTTTATTGTAAAAACAGAGCCTTTGTTAATCTCGCTTTTAACATCTATTGCGCCGTCGTGCATATCCACTATGCCCTTACTTACAGAAAGCCCAAGACCGGTACCCTCGCCAATATCCTTTGTTGTAACAAACGGGTCAAATACCCTAGGCAGAATATTTGGCGGGATTCCTTTGCCTGTATCCATTATATCTACACAACACAATCCATCCTCATGCCTTGTTATAACAGTTATCAGCCCCCTTCCCTCTATCGCCTGAACAGCATTTAAAAGAATGTTGGTGAATACCTGCTGCATCTTATGCCTGTCAAGCATTAACAGGGGGAGATTATCATCAAATACCCTCTCTATTTTTATCTTGTTAGTGGAAAAGGCATAGTTTAACAGAAAAAGCACCTCTTCTATAAGGCTATTTATATCTACAGATGTAAATTCTGGCTCGTGCTGCTGGGAAAAATCCAAAAGCTGGCTCACAATCTTCTTTACCCTATGAATGCCGTCCTCCATTGACCTGTAATATTCCTCTTCCCTTTGCGGTGAAAATTTATTTTTCCTGAGATTATAAAGACAGTTCAATATCCCGCCCAAAGGATTGTTTATCTCATGGGCAATGCCTGCCGCAAGCTGACCAATAGCAGACATCTTTTCTGTATGCGCTACCTGCTGCTCAAGCATCTTCTGCTCTGTTATGTCTTTTGCGATACCCAGCACCTCTACTATTTTTCCCTCATTGCCCCTAATCGGTGAAATACTTAAAATTGCATATCTTGTTTCGCCGGATTTACTCACAACTTCCACGCCATAGGTTTGTTTTATGCCATCTTTTATGGTTTTTTTAAACCTCTCACCTTTATGCCCTTTGGAAAAGATTGCTAAAAAGGGTTTGCCAATTACCTCTTCCTTTCTGTAGCCCCACTCTTCCACTTTTTTGTTCACATAGGTGATTACGCCGTCGGTATCCAATGTATAGATGACATCGTTGGCTGTTTCAAAAAGATTAGCCAGATAATCTTTTGTCTCTTTTAATTCTCTGGTCCTGTCATAAACCTTCTGCTCCAGAATTTCGTAATATTCCTTTAAGTGTCTCTCCAGCCTCTTCCTATCTGTAATATCCCTGACAAATGCCCTTGTCCTTATAAAATTGCCTGTTATAGGGTCAAAAAAGGCTGTGGCAGTAATCTCCACATCCATCTTTGTTCCATGCTTTGTGATGAACTGAGTCTCCACTGTGCTTATCCCGTCTCTCATTGCCCTTTCTATATGTTGTATGCCGCCGCTCTCTTTGAATTCATCCGGCATAATATCTTCTATTCTCTTATTGCACATCTCTTCAAGGGTAAACCCAAGGATATCCAGTTCGGTTTTATTAACACTAACAAAATACCTGCCTGCATTCACAGAATGTATCATCTCAGGTGAATTTTCTATAAGGTCTTTATATCTCTCCTCGGAAACCTCAATCTCTTTTTTTCTGTTTTCCAGTATAGAATAAGATTCTTGCAGTTTAGCGGCCATCTGATTAAATTCATCTGCCAGTTTTTCTATTTCATCATTCGTAGTGATATTAAGACGATAGTCAAGATTTCCGCGCCCTATGAGTTCGGCGCCTTTATAGAGCTCATTTATCGGCCTTACAATCTTTCTTGCGGCATATACACCGGTAAGAGACAGCATAGCGATAAGAACAGCGCCGAATATGGATATCCGTAAGAGCAAAGAATAAATGGGGGCATAGACCTCATTCGGGCTCTGCCGTATGAAGATATACCATTTATTGCCGTCAAACCACCCTTTGTCGGAATGCAGGGTGGACTCCACAGGGGCAAAACCAATGATTGAATCGGTGCCGCCATGCGCATCATCCGATGCTACAGCCCACCCCGGCTTGCTGGTTGACATGATATTAAGAAGTTCAGAGTTTATATGATGGCTGCGAAGGGGAAAAATCGGACACATGATTATTGTCCCTGACGAATCAACAAGGTTTGCATGGCCTGTTGTTTCAATCCTTACATTGTTTATAACCTCCAGAAATTTATCAACCTTATATTTAATTACCACCACCCCGATTGCCTTTCCATTGTCTATTACAGGGGCGGCTATGCTCATCAGATGCATGCCAGATGCGTCATCAAATTTCAGGTCGCCGACATATACCCTGCCCTCGCCATTATGAAAGGCATCCTTAAACCATCTTTCAGCGCTGTAGCTCTTGCCCGCAGTCTCTTTAGCGCCGTCAACATAATCACCTTTCGCATTAACAATAATCAGACTGTAGACCTCTTTTTCATCGCCAAACCCTAAAAAGTGTTTAATATAACTGTTCAATTCATCCTGCTCATACGCCCTATATTTAATGGCATTCCCCACATCAGGAGAAATGGCAAACCTCTGGACATCAACAACCTCTTTCTTTATTACCATATCAATCTTATTGGCAGTCTCTTTCGCCATCTCCTGAAAACCTGCGCCTATGGCGTCTCTGCGCGTAGTTGTTCCATCAAGATAGGTCAGGTATAAACCAACCATAAGCGGTAAAATACCTACCACAAGTATTGAGACAACAACCCTTTTTCTTATTCCTCTCTTTATTGTCTTGCCTGGCATATGAAAAGCGCTTTTATAGTAAACGCATTAAAACGCATTAAATAAGTTGACATGGTATTAAGAAATCCTAAATCCTAATGTCTAATTTCTAATGAATGTCCAATGACTAAATTTCCAATGTTTTCCCCCTTAATAAAGGGGGTCAGGGGGTTGTTTTTTTGACATTTGACATTTTATCCTTGACAGATATTCTTCCTGTCAAGGATTTATTAGAAATTATGATTTAGAAATTAGAAATTTATTGTAGTATCTACTTATTTTTGCTGCTTTTCCAATCCGTGATTTTTGCATTTCTCCCACAGGGTCTTTCTGGATATCCCAAGCCTTTCAGCCGCACGTGTTTTATTGCCATGAGCCTCTTCAATTGCCTTGGCTATATATTCTTTTTCAAAGTGCTCAATTGCCTCGGGCAGTGGTTCCGAATAGGATACTTTCATAGAAGCTTTGAAGTCTTTATTATAAAAAGCGAGTATATCATCTGACAAGTCTGATGGCTGGATTTCCCTGCTGTTACCCAGTATCACAGCCCTTTCTATGGCATGCTCCAACTCCCTGACGTTTCCTGGAAAAGGGTAATTCACCAACAACTCCCTGGCCTTATCTGATATGCCTTGTATTGGTTTGTTGTTCTGCGCAGAAAACTTCATTGCAAAACTATTAGCTATAATCAGGATATCCTCTTTTCTTTCCCTGAGCGGCGGAATATGGACAGGAACCACATTCAAACGATAATAGAGGTCTTCTCTAAAAATGCCTCGTTTAACCTCGGTTTTAAGGTCTCTCTGCGTCGCGCATATTATCCTTACATCGACACTCAATGTCTCTGTGCCGCCAAGTCTTTCAAATCGTCTTTCCTGCAACGCCCTCAAGAGCTTCACTTGAATAGCAGGGGATATCTCGCCTATCTCGTCGAGAAACAACGTGCCTGTATGGGCTAATTCAAACCTCCCCTTCTTTTGTTTCAATGCGCCGGTAAAAGCGCCCTTCTCATATCCAAAGAGCTCCGCTTCCAAAAGGGTTTCCGGCAGCGCAGCGCAGCTTACCTTTATGAATGGGTTGTCTTTTCTTGAGCTGTTATGGTGTATGGCGTTGGCAATTAATTCTTTGCCTGTTCCGCTTTCCCCTGTAATCAGCACCGTAGATGCAGTATCAGCTATAACCTTCACCTTTTCCAAAACATCCTGCATCTTATCGCTGGTGCTTACAATACCTTCAAATGCATATTTTATATCTATTTCGCTCTTAAGCTTAATATTTTCATATTCCAGTTCTCTAAATTCCATCAAGCGCCTTACCACAATCAGGAGTTCATCCATGGAAAATGGTTTGGTAATGTAGTCGTAGGCTCCTTGCTTCATGGCCTCTACCGCTGTATCAACAGAGCCATATGCCGTTATCATAATAACCTTGCTCTTTGGGGAATATTTAAGAGAGGCCTTTACTATCTCCATGCCATCTACTTCAGGAAGTTTGAGGTCTGTAATGATTACATCATACTTGCCCTTGCTGATGCAATCTATGCCCTCTCTCCCAGACTCTACCCCTTTAGCCTCATAGCCTTCTGCAATCATGGCATCGGTGATAGATATCCTCATGAGCGGTTCATCGTCAATGATAAGAATTTTAGGCTGGTCTATCATGGGTCTTAGGTGAAGGGGCTAAAAGAAAAGAGATGAAAAGGCAAAAAAATTAAATTTTAAATTACAAACAAACAATTAAAAATTAAATTTTAATTTGTAATTTATTATTTGTAATTTAATCTTTTAGCCTATTTAACTTTTAGTCTTGGGATTTATTATCCCTTAACTTCCTTTGCTTTTTCAAAACCAATCTGGAGGGCCTTCTTGTTCAATTCAAGAAATGCGGCAGGGACTCTTGAAAGCACCGCCTTTTCAATATCTTCATGCGAAACAATCTTTGTAAGTTCAGTAATCATACCAAGCGCTATGATATTGGCTACAATGGTCTTGCCAAGTTCGTCTATTGCAATGGATGTTATGGGAAATGAACAGACTTTAAAGTTACCGGAAGGCACATCCTTAACCTCGTCTGAATCTATAAGAAGTATGCCTCCATCTTTTATATCCTTGCAATATTTTGCGCACGCCTCCTGAGTCATAGCCAGCATGGCGTCAATGCTTGTTGCCTTTGGATAATCCACCTCTTCTTCGCTTATTATAACCTCGCTTCTTGATGCGCCGCCTCTTGATTCGGGGCCATACGACTGGCTCTGTGCCGCATTTTTTCCGCCGTATATTGATGCGGCCTCTGCCATGATAATACCGGCAAGTATCATGCCCTGGCCGCCCGAACCGCTGAATCTCATTTCATATCTTCGTGACATGGTAACCTCCAACAAAAGATTTACGATTGTAGATTTACGATTTCAGATTTTAAAGATTTTAAATCGTAATTCGTAAATCGTAAATCGTAAATCTCTTTCTACTTCCCCTGCGCCTTTGCCATCAACTTCTCATATTCCTCACAATATTCCGGCCTTTCCGTCCTGTGCAATATGCCTCTCACCAGTTTTCCTTGCAACTGTTCCGTGGTCATCTTTGCTGCCTGCGCCTGAGAAACCGTGCCGTCTTTTTCCGCAATCTCCATAAGCTCAGAATTACCCTTCACTTTATTAAACCTTCCGTAATAGGTTGGACACGAATCCAAAATATCCAGCACTGCCGTGCCTTTATGCATTATTGCGTCATAAATAGTCTTTTCCAGTTCCTGACAGTGATACGCGGTTCCCCGCCCCACCAGTGTAGCGCCGGCGGCCTTTGCAATATCGCAGGTGTCAAAGACGGGTTCTATGCTTCCGTATTTTGCAGTGGTTGATATCATACCTTGAGGGGTTGTGGGTGAAGACTGCCCACTGGTCATACCATAGATGTAGTTGTTATAAACCATGATTGTCATGTCCATGTTTCTTCTGCACGCATGTATAAAATGATTTCCACCAATGGCCAGCGCATCTCCATCGCCTGTAATCACAATCACCTTGAGTTTAGGTTTGGCCAGTTTAAGACCTGTGGCATATGCAAGAGACCTTCCATGAACTGTATGGAGTGTGTTAAAGTCAACATAACCAGGGGTTCTGCTTGAGCAGCCTATGCCGGAGACCAATGCGATATCGTCCTTGTTTAATCCTGTTGCATCTATGGCCCTGAGCAGACTTTTCAATACAATGCCGTGGCCGCAGCCGGGGCACCAGATATGCGGCAATTTCCCTTTTCTCAGGTATGAACTATAATCAAAAGGCGTCTTTTCTTTATATGGAACTGTTCTTGGTGCTGCCTGTGTAGACATGTTAACCCCCCTTTTCAAATGCCGATTTACGATTGTCGATTGTCGATTTTAAGTTCTTAAATTCGTAAATCGCAAATCGTAAATCCCTTATCCGTCTATCATATCCCTTTCAATCATTACCTCATTGGGTATAACCGTTGCATCAACAGGTTTTCCCATGATAGCGCTCATAATCTGCTTGGGGTGAATCGGGTCTGTGTCAACTCTAAACAGACCCCTTACCTCGCATTGCCCTTTTGATGCCCTTGATACCTCATTAATAATCTGACCAAGGTTCATCTCAGGCACAATAATGGTCTTTACCTTTCTCGCCATTTCAAGAACTGCGTCATCAGGAAACGGCCAAATGGTGAGAGGCCTCAGGAGACCAACCTTGACCCCTTTTTTCCTCAATTCCTTTACTGCAAACTTTGCGCTCTTAGCGCACACACCGTAGGCAAATACACCTATCTCTGCATCATCAAGATAAAACTCCTCATTCTTCCATATATGCTCTCTGTTGTTTTCCACCTTACTGATAAGCCGCTCATTGGCTTCCTGTATGAGTTTGAAATTGCCGGTGGGAAATCCGTCTGCCGCATGATACAAACCTGTCACATGAAACCTGTATCCCTCGCCGTATGCGGCAAGCGGAGCAACCTTGCCGTTTTTTACCTCATAAGGCTTATACTCTGAGGCAGGGCAGTTCGGCTTCTGCCTTTCTACAACCTCTATATCACCAGGGGCAGGGATGGTAACTGCCTCTCTCATGTGGCCTATAACCTCGTCATACAAAATGGTTACTGGCGTTCTGTATATCTCCGAAAGGTTAAATGCCCTTATTGTTTCATAAAGCGCCTCCTGCACTGATGATGGGCTTAAGACAATAGCCGGGTGGTCGCCATGCGTTCCCCACTTTGCCTGCATAACATCTGATTGGCTGGGTCCGGTTGGATAACCTGTAGACGGCCCGCTTCTCATAACATTTACTACCACGCAGGGAACCTCTGTCATGCATGCATAACCGAAGCCTTCCTGCATAAGTGAAAAACCAGGACCGGATGTTGCAGTCATGGACTTCATGCCGCCAAGAGCCGCTCCCACGATAGCGCTTACACTTGCAATCTCGTCTTCCATTTGTATAAATGCCCCGCCTATCCTTGGAAGCCTTGCCGCCATAATTTCCATAATCTCAGTAGACGGGGTTATTGGATAACCAGCATAAAATCTGCAGCCTGCATAAAGGGCGCCCTCTGCACACGCCTCATTCCCCTGAATAAACTTCTTTTGTTTGCCTGCCATTTCGCCTCCTGTTTATTAAGGGTCAAGGAAATACTATTTGATACATTGACGAAAATTTTCTGTCTTTCTTGCCCCTTGACCCATGCTATCGTGGAAAAACCTGTATTGCAAAATCAGGGCATCTCAAATCGCAAAGCTGACATCCTGTGCACTTATCAAGATTTACAACACCTACGATTATACCTTTCATTTCAAGGACATTGGTAGGGCAAAAATCAGCGCAAATGCCACATCCTTTACAAAGTTTCTCGTTTATCTCTATACGCCAAAGTTTTTTTGCCGGCTCAGTCATTGTGCCTCCAGAAAACCGTTGTCCGTGTCCGTTATCCGTGTCCGTGCAAAAAAATCTTTTAACGGTCACGGCTCACGGTCACGGACAACGGTAGTTATCTTTTGCTGCTTTTCTTCCCTTTCACCGCTGTCTTCTTCTTTCCCTTTTTCAACAGCTCCATCATAGCAAGTCCGATATCCGCAGGATTCTTGGTAATCTTTATCCCAGCCCTTTTCATTGCTTCAAACTTCTCTTCTGCTGTGCCTTTGCCGCCGGCTATTATTGCGCCTGCGTGCCCCATGCGCTTGCCTTTGGGCGCGGTCACACCTGCGATATAGCCCACCACAGGCTTTGTGATATTTTTCCTTACAAAAGCCGCAGCCTCTTCCTCTGCCGTGCCGCCTATTTCGCCTATCATAATAATTCCGTCCGTGCCTTTATCTTTTTCAAACATCTCCAGCACATCAATAAAATTCGTTCCGTTAATTGGGTCGCCGCCGATGCCAACACAGGTTGACTGCCCGAGGCCAAGCCGCGTCAACTGATCAACCGCTTCATAGGTAAGGGTGCCGCTCTTTGAGACAACGCCAATTCTTCCTTTTTTATGGATATGTCCGGGCATGATGCCGATTTTACATTCACATGGAGTTATAACACCTGGACAGTTCGGGCCGATAAGGCGCGATGGCTTTCCTCCCATAAATCTTTTTACCTTGACCATATCCAGAACAGGTATGCCTTCTGTGATACAGACAACAATCTCTACGCCTGCATCCACCGCCTCCATGATGGCATCCGCTGCAAATGCAGCAGGCACATATATAACAGATGCATTGGCCTTTGTCCTTTTTACGGCCTCCTCAACAGTGTCAAAAACAGGAATGCCGTCAACCTTTGTGCCGCCCTTTCCCGGCGTTACCCCGCCCACCATCTTGGTGCCATATTGAACCATCTGCTTTGTATGAAAAGTTCCCTGCTCGCCGGTTATTCCCTGGCAGATGACCTTTGTATTTTTATTGATAAGAATGCTCATGAAACCCCCAAATTAAGAAAAAATCTCAAATTACAAATCACAAATTACAAACAAGCACCAAGCGCCAAACTATAAATCACAAACAGTTTGTTATTTGGAATTTGAAATTTGTGATTTGTTTGTAATTTGGCGCTTGGTTATTGTAATTTTCACTTTTTATTTTGCTGCCCTTACTACCTTCTCCGCTGCATCGCTCATCTTTTCGGCAGTAATGATATTCAAGCCTGACTGGGATAAAATCTTTCTTCCTAAATCCACATTTGTCCCTTGAAGCCTTACAACTAATGGCACCTTAATACCTACCTCTTTTGCCGCTGCAATCACCCCTTCTGCTATTATATCGCATCTCATTATTCCGCCGAAGATATTTATTAAAACAGCCTTGACCTTTTCATCGGACATCAGAATCTTAAATGCTGCAATCACCTGTTCTTTATTTGCGCCGCCGCCCACATCAAGGAAATTCGCAGGCATGCCGCCGTAGAGCTTTATGATGTCCATGGTTGACATGGCAAGGCCTGCACCATTTACCATACAACCTATGTTGCCGTCAAGGGCAACATAATTCAGGCTGTATCGTGACGCCTCCACCTCTTTCGGGTCTTCTTCATCCATATCGCGCATCTCGTGGATATCCTTGTGTCTGAAGAGCCCATTGTCGTCAAAACCCATCTTTGCATCAAGCGCCATTATATTCCCGTCTTTTGTAATCACCAACGGATTTATCTCTGCCATAGAACAGTCAGAATCAACAAAGGCCTGATATAGTCCTGTCATGAACTTTACTGCCTTATTTACAAGGGACTTATCTATACCCAGACCAAACGCAAGCTTTCTTGCCTGAAATGATAGTAAACCGACTGCAGGGTCAACATATTCCTTTAAAATCTTTTCCGGGCTTTTGGCTGCAACCTCTTCTATCTCAACGCCGCCTTCTTGCGAGGCCATAACAACAACCCTCTGCTTTGCCCTGTCAACAACCATTCCGAGATAAAGTTCGCGCGCAATCTGGCAGCATTCTTCTATCAAAACCTTTTTCACCTCTTTACCTTCAGGACCGGTCTGGTGCGTAACAAGTTTCTTGCCGAGAATGGCCTCTGCGAACTGTCTGACTTCCTGATGATTCTTCGCCAGATTGACTCCACCGGCCTTTCCTCTTCCGCCTGCATGTATCTGCGCCTTTACAACACAGAGCTTATCGCCCATGAAGTTCTTGGCAATATCTTCTGCCTCATCAGGTGTCCACGCAACCCTCCCCTTTGGAACAGCAACACCATATTTTGCAAGAATCTCTTTGGCTTGGTATTCGTGAATGTTCACCCGTTAAACCTCCTTTATCTACAAAATAAAACGAACCGTAGAATCGGAGAAGATTTTTATCTCCATTTCGCCGCTTCGCCCTATCTCAGTTTCCTTAAAGAATATTTTTATCCCCACTTCCTTGACTCCACATGGTCAGGTGTATATTTAGGCAGAATCATCGGTCCAACAACCGGTTCTGTTACACCCGCAGCCTTCAACTCCTTTTCAAACTTCTCCACATGTTCAAGGGTTAATCTGACTTCTGACTTCTGACTTCTGACTCCTTTTTTTATATATTCCGCCGCATTCAAACCTGTCCTTCTCCCAAAAACAAGTATATCAAGAAGTGAATTGCCCATAAGCCTGTTTCTGCCGTGCACGCCGCCTGTCACCTCGCCTGCGCTGTAAAGCCCGGGGACAGAGGTCTCGCCATTGGCGTTTATCATCAAGCCGCCGTTCTGATAATGCAAGGTGGGATAAACTAACATGGGTTCTTTGCTGATGTCAATGCCGTATCTCTTGAATTGAATATATTTGGCAGGCAGTTCTTTTCTGACCGTGCCTTCGCCATGCAGAGACTCTATCATGGGTGAATCAAGCCACACGCCAACCCTGCCGATAGGCGTCATTATGCCTTTGCCTTTTTCAAGACACTCTTTAATGATACACGATGATTCAATATCCCTCGGCTCAAGCGGGAAGCAAAACTCCTCGCCGTCAATATTTATAAGCTGAGAGCCAAGCCCCCTTACCTTTTCTGTAATGAGTAGTCCGACATTCTGTTCAGGATATACAACACCGGTTGGATGATACTGGGTTGAATCCAGATCTTTCATTTTTACCCCAGCCCTATATGCCATAACAATGCCGTCTGCTGTTGCGCCGTAGTGGTTAGTGGTAGGAAAACCCTGAATGTGCAGTCTTCCAAAACCGCCGGTTGCCATGACAACCGCTTTTGCCTTTACAATATAGTATTCTTTTGTCTCAAGGTTGTATAAGATTGCGCCCGCGCACCTTCCTTCTGTATCAAGGATAAGTTCAACCGCAGGAGAAAACTCCAGTACCTTTATATCTTCAGTGCGGTTTCTTGCCTCATCCCGCACAACCCGCATGATCTCTGCGCCGGTCATATCTCCTGCAGAGTGCATCCTTCTCCTGCATGTGCCCCCGCCGTGCCTTGCCAGCATCCTGCCGTCCGGATATTTATCAAACATCAAACCGAGGGACTCAAGCCAGTGGAGCACCAACGGCGCATCATTGGTAAGGGCCGCCACAACATCCGGCTGATTGCTGAAATGACCGCCGCCCATTGCGTCAAGAAAATGATAATACGGCGAATCGCCCTCCTGATCAGCGCCCTGTATGCCCCCCTCGGCCATCACAGTATTTGAATCACCATGACGAAGTTTTGTGGCAATAATTACCTTGCAGCCGTTCTCCTGCGCTATCAGCGCAGATGCCGTGCCTGCGCCGCCCGCGCCGATAACCAACACATCAGTTTCATAATCTGTTTTAGAAAGATTTATGGATTGAGGATTTATTCTGCTTTTGGACTCTAATAAATTAACCACTTCATCGGGAAACACATCTCCCTTATTCAGCCCGACCTTAACAGGTCTCCTGCCTTCTGATTTATAATCAGGGTGATATTTACTCAGCCACTCTTTACGCTGTTCCATTGTAAGCGCCTGAAAGTGCTGATTCTTTCTTGCCCTCTCAACCCTCGCGGGCCTGCTCGCTTCTACTTTTTTTATAAGTTCTTTAAGTTCTTGGGTATAACCGCTCATAGGATTCTCCTTACTTGCTCAACTTTATGAAAAGATTTTCTGACTCTTTAACAAACTCTTTTGCCTCTTTTAACTGCTCCTCTGTTTCCTCTTTGCCAAATTCCACATAGTCCTCATAATCCGCCCTTTCTCTTTTTGCCTTTGCGCTTGCAATAATCCGATAAACCTCTTTTGCGAGCAAACCGGATTTAATAAAATACTCATTGAACAAGGCTACAACGCCGGAGTGTCTCTTGCTGTCCAGCCCTTTCAATGCCAATAGCGCTCTGGCGGCTGTAAATATAGCATAATACGAACGGCCTATTGAATCCGCAAAACTTCCGGCTGCAAGCAAAGCCTCCGCTGAAGATAATCTCTCTTTTGCCTTTCCCATCCTGTAAGCAGCAAGGTCTATTTGATGCTTTTCAGGCAAGGGATACCCCTTCTTTTTCGACTTCCTGTATAAACAGGGTTCTGAAGTATTTATTTCTTTCGTGTTCCCGATGAGTATAGATAACAGGCGATATATTGCAGTCAAATTCCATATTGACATCAGCGGCAATCTTGCTTATTTTATCTTGCGTATGCCAGTCATCGGAATCTATTACAAGCAAGATATCAATATCAGATTCCTTATCAAAATCACCCCTGACCTTTGAACCAAAGATACGAATATCTATAAGAGCTTGCCCCATCAGTTGCCTTGCCCTTTCAACAAACCGATGTACCCCCTGTCTTTCTCTATCATTCAGATATTTTTCATAATCCTGCATAAAGGCTCCACTGATGTTTTATATATCTCCTCACCCCTTCTTTTCCAAAGCCTGTCCCAAACTTATCAATATGGAGATTGCCTCCACTTGACCAGTTTTCCCTTTCGTATTCATCTATGATAACCGTTATCCATTCTGGTTTGACATCCAGAATATTTGCTGTTTCCTATGTAAGTATTTTAACCAACTGTCGCTTTTGCTCAAGTGTTCTACCCTTTGCCATCTTAATGTTTATAATAGGCATTATACAGCCCTCCTACAAATACTTTGTCTCTTTCGGCATCCACTTGCCAGGCTCTGTCATGTCTGGCTCCCTCTCCCTTTCGGTATAAAGCTTCTTTAATTCATCAGCGCTTTTCTTTGTAAGTATAGTAGGGTGGGCTGTGCCCACCAAAAAAATTTGCAAAAACCTAACAGGTGGGCATAGCCCACCCTGAAGCACCGGATTAAATTTCGAAGCCTCTGCGAGAAGCGGCATCAAATCGTGGATCTTTTGCAGCTTCCATCCGTGCGAGATCAAATATCCTTTAAGATATTTCTCCAATGCCTGCTGAATCAGCATGGCAATAGTATCGGTAAAATGTCCCCTTTCCAGAAGAAGTCTCGCGCCTTCGATGTCATGCCGTCCTTTTTCGAACCATTCATCTGCAATTTTTGTTCTATCTGGCATAGAGGACTTTTCCTCTTTCCAATACTTCTATTATAAAGTCATCGCCGAGAGAGAGGCGGTTGTCTATTTCTTCCGGCGTATAAACAAGAGGAGTGAGCGGCAAGAATCTGTTTTCCTCTGCAAGAATTCTCCTTATTGCAACGCTTCTCTCTATAGAGGGTGTGTTGACAAGCCCTTTCTTGATAACAACAATATCAACGTCGCTATTTTCATTCGGCTTCCCATAAGCATACGAACCAAAGAGAATAATCTTTTCAGGATGATAATTGTCCCTGATTTTCTCGGCAATATGTTGGAGAATGTTTTTGATGCTTCCTTTTGATTTCACTGTCTCCGTTGAAACCTGCATTTTTCTATGAGTGCGCATAACAACCTCATTTTTTAGCATTCAGATAATTTTTGCAATCAGGCATAAAATCCCTATTTGTCATTTATTCGAATTATTGGGAACAGCTTTACTTGAGTCATCTTGATATTCCACCAACAGCACCTTCGTTTTAGGGATCCTCAAAGTCATAGACTCAACATTTTTTACTTCCGATGAAAAATCTTTATTAATATCTTTTCCTCCTGAACTATCGGCTGGATATTGAACAATATACTCTGTTCCTATACTACTCAAGATTTTAAACTTAAAAGTTGTTTGACATGGCAAATCAGGCATTAGACCTCTTTCTCTTAATTGGGTATCTTTAATAAAATCCTTATCTAATGTAAGTTTTGCAAAAACCTGACCTATTTTTAATACCCTATACGGTGCTGTTAAAAAGGGATTTGGTTCATTTGTAAATCTTGTTATATTAGAAAAAAAGAGGATTATTATAAGTGAGGTTGCCAAAAAGACACCAATAATGTTTAGAAAGCGATTTTCTGTAATTTCTGCAAAGTCGAACCCCCTCATTGCAACTTGTCCATTTAGAAACGAAGCAAAAATGAGTATTATAGCAAAAGTAAATATTGCCATACCAATACCTTCGCTCGTTTCAACCATAGATGTAAATCTTATTGCAATCATTGACGGCAACAATAAAAAGATAAGGGCACTCCAAAAAAGACTTCCCTTATATGATATTTTTTGTGTTAATAATAAGCATATTATGAACAATAGAACTACTATTATCAAACCTACACAGGTAATTACTGACCCATTGTTAGGACAGAACCAAGCTAAAAATGATAAAATAAAAATAGCAATGCTTGGAACAATATATAATAAATGGCTATTGCATATTTTCCATTTTTCACACCATTCATACTCTAACCAATTCTTTAAAGTTAGTTTGGTTCCATTTCCTGCTTCCTCTGTATTCTTTTCCTTGCTTCTTTAGAAAAAACCAGTTTGTCAACCGATTGAAAAAACACTTTTTCGCTTCTTCTGTCTTTTTCCCTTTCCCTTCCTTTTCTTTTTTCTCCTCATCTTGCAATGCACCCCATATTATTAAGCCTGGCAGAACAAGCAAAATAACAAATACAATGACAAGAAACAATCCTATTCCAAATGTAGCAACAAGATATGCTGCAAGATTTGCAAAATCGAAATCCGGTAAAATACCCACTACAAACCCATAATAAGCCAAACTCCAAACAATGCCACCTGTTATTGCAAAATAGTATGCAATTTTTATTAAATTTAAAACAGTCTCGGTGTTTTCTTTCCCTAAAAACGATAGAAGACTTTCATTAGTTTGTTTTTCTTCCATAAATTCGTTTCCCTTTTGATAGCCCCATTTTCTATAAATCTATTGCCCCTTTTAAAGTATAGGGTGGTTTTATGTTTTTCAATAGTTTCGAATATTAATGACTGGGATCAATTTTCCCATTCTTAAATTTTTTGGTAAAGATTTTAATTATCTCATCAGTAACATGGTCAACTGTGAATTCTTGTATTAAATTTGTTCCTTTATAATAATATCCCGTTGATCTAACACATGAATCGTTAAGAAATAGGCACTAAGTCGCAAACTTGTATATCTGCATATGAATCAGTAACGAAAATTTTTATCTTTAGCAGAGCGGTTCTCTTGATTTTCTTTAGAATATCATTATCCTCGCTATACATTTTCACCAGTTCTTGTTTGCTACTTTTTAAGGTAATAATACTTTTGTCATAAATAATGGGACCGTAGGATTTCTCATATTGATATTTGTATGGATCGTTAACATTGACAAAATAGGCATTTGCTATATTCTTTTCCCAATTAAGGGTTTTCTTATTAAATACATGGAGTGGACCATCAAATAAAGTGCTGTCCGTTAGTTCAATGTTAACAGTCAGAGAGTTCCAATCTTTTTCTGTGGAAAAATAAGCATCAACAAATTCTTTAAAAATCTGTGATTCATCAATTTTTTCTTTTTCTCAGCTGCCAATCCTACTGTGCAAAAACCAAAAAAAGATATTATTAATATGCTTCTTAATGCAATTTGTCTTAGTTTTTTCATTTCCTTTCTCCTTTTCTCTGCCCACGATTGGCAGAAATCTCCTTTACAAATACTTCGTCTCTTTCGGCATCCACTTGCCAGGCTCTGTCATGTCCGGCTCTCTTTCCCTCTCTGTATAGAGTTTCTTTAGTTCATCAGCGCTTTTCTTGGTAAGCTCGTCAAGCATCTTGAGATACTTTCCGGCCTTGACCGCTTCTACGCGCTTTTTCAGATGCTCTGCCGTAGGCAGGACATACTTGCCGTATAGCCTTCTCACGAACATAGCGGCGGTAAACTGTGAAATCTGCGCAGGACACCTTGCTGCGCAAAGACCACACATAACGCAGTCAAAACTCTTTATGGAAGCGCCTTTTAAATCGCCGCGTTTCATCAGGGCAATATAATCCATCACATCTATGTCCATGGGACATGTCCTCGTGCATGTGCCGCACCCAACACATTTAAAGACCTCAGGATAAAGTCTCCTGAGTTCCTCATGGGGGCTATTCTCAAGCTTCCCAAGATTATAATTCGGTCTGTTTGAAGGAAAAAACGGCAACTGAACAATAACCATATTTGGTTGCGCTACTGTCTGACATGCAAGGCCTGTCCTTAATTTATAATCGCCAAGAAACCGGTAAAATGTGCCACATGCGCCGCATATGCCGCCTCTGCACCCGCACCCACGCATATACTGATAACCGGCATATTCTGTTGCCTTCATAATGGTCAGAGTTTCAGGAATCATGTATTCCCTTCCCATTATGTAAATCGGTATCATCTTCGCCCCTTCAGGCGGGATGGTCTTGTCGCCTGTTGCGAGGGGTTTTATAGGTTTTTTATTTTTATGTTTATCCATAATAGGCTCCTTATCTAAATTAGCTTTTTAGTTCACGCTCAAAGATTGCACAGATTCAAGGCATCGTAGCTTGCCGATTTATCGGCGCTTTTAAAAACGCCCATGGGGCACCCAACCAAAGGTTGGGTCGGGCAAACTACAGGTATGTTGACCCTTGACAAATCTGTGGCTTGCCAAAGGCAAGCCCTTGGCTTTGGCCAAGGACAGCTTTGTCAAGGGTTGAGCGCGGAAGCCGCAGCGACAACGCAGCAGATGGGCATTTTCAGCGTGAAACTTTTAGAAATCATTATACATCTTCTTCACTTCCGCCGCCGTATAAACCGGCCCTTCCTTGCAGATGTAAATATCTCCAACATTGCACCTGCCGCATTTTCCAACGCCACACTTCATTTTATTCTCAAGTGTCGTATAAACCTGTTCATCAGAGAAGCCGAGTTTGTTTAATGCCTGCAATACAAATTTTATCATAATCGGCGGTCCGCATGTAATGGCAATCGCATTCTTTGGAGAGGGCGCCGCCTGCTCAAGCACCGTTGGTACAAAACCAACTTTACCTTTCCAATCATGAGCCTCACCGCCTGGGTCAACGGTCTGCACAAGTTTTACATCGGACATTTGGTTCCATTGAGCAAGTTCATTTTTATAAACTAAATCAGCCACACTCTTTGCGCCATACACAATGGTAATATCACCGAAGTCCTGCCGTCTGTCAAGACAGTTCCAGATTACCGAGCGCACCGGCGGAAGCCCTATGCCGCCGGCAATGAACACAAAGTTCTTCCCCTTCCATTCGTCAAGGGGAAACCAGTTGCCATAAGGCCCGCGAAAGCCCATGGTATCGCCAACGCCGAGGTCGGACAATGCGCCCGTAACCCTGCCGCCCTTTCTGAATGTGCATTGGATATAACCTTTGCGCATCGGAGACGATGCAATGCAAAAAGTTGACTCACCTGCGCCAAAGGCAGAATAGAGCCCAAATTGGCCGGTCTTGAAGTCAAAACCGTCCCTCACCTTTGGGTCTTTGAACACAAGTTTGAATGTCCGCACATCCGGTGCCTCTTCGTAGATGTCTTCTATGGTTGCGAGATATGGTAGGTAGATGTTATTCATAAGTTTGTTAACTGTGAACTGTGAACGGTAAACTGTTTATACTTTCCAGTTTACAGTTAACGGTTTACAGTTCACTTACTGCCTCCATTACTTCCGTAATATCCAACCTCACAGGACAAACCCTTATGCACCTGCCGCAGCCCACGCAGCCGCGGGATGAAAATTTATTCGGATAGAAATTGAACTTGCACATAAATCGGTTCCGCCATCTTTTATACTGCGTGTCCCTCGGATTGTGGCCGCTGGTGTGCAGAGTGAAGAATTCAAACTGGCACGCATCCCAATTTTTTATTCTCTCCCCCTGATATGCGCTCCCCTCATCCACAATGTCAAAGCAGTGGCATGTGGGACAGGCAAAGGTGCATGCGCCGCAGCCTATGCACTTCCGCGCAAGTTCCGCCCACAACGGGTTTTCATAATGTTTTGTGTCCTTG
>JACRNJ010000046.1 GCA_016219285.1 Deltaproteobacteria bacterium | reverse complement strand
TTTTTATTTTTCGGGGCAAACGCAAGATTTGAGCCAAAGCCTGCCCCTGAAAGTTTCTATCAGGGGACAAGCCCTTGACAAATTATCTCCTTTGCCTTTAACAAAGAGGAGTTTCGTGTTTTGCTTCAACAAAATACATAATTTGTCAAGGGCAAGGGAAAGCCGGTTGGACAAAACTGAGCATACTGTTTTAAGTATAGTAGCCTGCCCATTTATGGGCGCTTTTAAAATACGCCGATAAATCGGCAGACTACAGTATTTGGCCAAAGATTGCGTTTGCCAAAAAATGCAACTGCATTTTTTGGGGTTAAACAGAAATGGACACGGAGCACAGTAGTGCGGCTTGCGGTAGGAAATTTTTTAACGAATATAAAAAAGATGGTGTAGTCTATTTATTGGCGGAGGGTGAGGGACTCGAACCCCCAAGGGCGTTAGCCCGCTGGTTTTCAAGACCAGTGACTTACCATTAGCCTAACCCTCCATATGATTAAAACTCAAACGTCAAAATTCAAAGTTTAAACCTTACATTTAACAAACAGAACATTAGCAAAAGCTGTTAAAACTTTCAAGACACAAATTACAGGTCTCAATTATAAATAAAAAGTTAAATCTTGCGCCTTGCGACTTGTTTCTTATATTTCACCCTTAACCCTTTCCACCTTTATAACCTTTTTAACTTTTTTAAGACCGCTCATAATACTCATCAGATGTTCAAGGCTATTCACTTCTATCTCAAACACACATATTGCCTTTTTATCAGCCGTTGTTGTAATGGTGAAATCTTTAATGTTTACCTCCTGTTCCGCAATAACAGCAGTAATATTGGCAAGCAGCCCTTTCTCATCATGGCATATAACCCTGAGCTTTGCAGGGCGGACTGTTTTTAAGCCTTTATCCCATGCAACATCTATCAACCGTTCAGTGTCGCTGTATCGCACACAGGGACAGTTCTTCAGGTGTATAGCGACGCCGCTGCCCCTGCTAATAAATCCCACTATGTCATCACCATGCAATGGATTGCAGCACTTCGCAAATTTTATCATAACATCATCTATGCCTTTTACCAGCACAGCATCTCGTGGGGTCTTTTTGAACTTCTGCAAAACCCTTTTAAATGCAGATATCTCCTTTCCCTGATGTGTCTGAATCTTGCCTGACAAAACCATCTTACCTAAGAGTTGATGCGCAGACAACTTCCCATAACCAATGCCAGCAAGGGCATCATCAACTCCATTTAGACCAAGCTCTTCTCTTGCAACCTTATCCAGTTCGCCTGATTTAAGCATCTTATAAAAATCAACTTCATGCCTTTTAAAATCTTTGTCGCATATTTCCTTGCCAAGGACGATGCTCTTTTCACGCTCCTCTGTCTTTACCCACTGCCTTATCCTTGCCTTTGCCCTTGATGTAATTACAAATTTAAGCCAGTCCTTGCTGGGGTTGTGGGCGGGGGAAGTTATTATCTCCACAACATCGCCATTTTTCAGCTGATATTTTAAAGGCACCAGCCTTCCATTAACCTTTGCCGCAGAACATCTGTGCCCCACATCTGTATGAACAGCGTATGCAAAATCAACGGACTTTGCGCCCTTTGGCAACTCCTTCACAGCGCCCTTGGGCGTAAAGACAAACACCTCTTCGGAAAACAGGTCCATTTTAACTGTATCCATGAATTCGCCGGCATCCCGTGTATCTTTCTGCCATTCCAGCATCTGTCTAAGCCATGCAAACCTTTTGTCATCCTTCTCAAGCACGGCCTTGCCTTCCTTATATCTCCAATGGGCTGCAATCCCCTCTTCTGCAACCTTGTGCATCTCCTCTGTTCTTATCTGTATCTCAATCCTTTCACCATAAGGTCCTATAACACTAGTATGCAGAGACTGATACATATTTGGTTTTGGAATAGCAAGGTAATCCTTAAATCTTCCTGGAATTGGCTTCCATGTGGAATGAATAATCCCCAGCGCTTCGTAGCACTCTTTGACTGTGTCAACTATAATCCTGAATGCAAGCACATCATAGATATGTTCAAACGAAGTACCATGCTCCATCATTTTTTTGTAGATGCTGTACAGGTGTTTAGGCCTGCCGGTAACCATGGCTTTCAGGTTATATTCAGCAATCTTTTTTTCTATAATCGCCTTAACCTCAAGGATATATTTCTCTCTTTCTTCCTCCTTTGTAGCCAGTTTCTCCTGAAGCTCTCTATAGGCATCTGGCATCGAATAGCAAAATGAAATCTCTTCCAATTCTGTCTTAATCCAGCCGATGCCAAGACGGTTTGCAATGGGCGCATATATATCCATAGTCTCCTGCGCTACCTTTATCTTTCTTTCAGGGGCAAGGGCAGATAGAGTCCGCATGTTATGCAGCCTGTCTGCAAGCTTTATCATAATAACTCTGATATCCTGGGCCATAGCGATTATCATCTTGCGAAAATTTTCTGCTTGCCGCTCCTTTCCTGACGAGGTATCTTTGTCGCCAAAACTTATCTTGCCTATCTTGGTAACGCCATCTACAAGAGTTGCAACTTCATCGCCAAATATCTCCTTAATTTTATCAACGGTTGTCAATGTATCTTCAACGGTATCGTGGAGGATACCCGCTGCAACCGTTACCACATCCATCTGCATATCTGTCAGAATATGGGCTACCTCTATAGGATGCATGAGATAAGGCTCGCCTGACAAGCGCATCTGTCCCTGATGAACCTTGGCAGAAAATATATAGGCCTTCTTTATAAGCTCAATATCCGCCGCAGGGTTGTAGGAAGAGACTTTTTCTATAATTTCTTCAAGCCTGACCATAGTTTATAATTTAGCACGAGTGATAAAGGATTTGCAACAAATCAGGCTGTAAAAGAACTAAAATGGATGCTATTTGTGATGTTGATGGGAAAATGAAAGACGGTGCAGGAGTGAATGGCAGGGCAAGTGAAAGGCAACTATTTTGCCGAGGCGAATAATTTTTGAACGCGGGTTTGAATATCTTGCGCGGCTTTTTGACGATCGGGGGCATCTCTGATAGGTCGCCCTACGACAATGTAATCAGCTCCAGCCAAGAAAGCTTCTTCTACATCAACAGTCCGTTTTTGATCGTCAACATTGGCTACAGGTCTAATGCCAGGGGTTACGATAAGAAATTGGTCTCCCAAAGTTGCTCTCAGTTTGGGAACTTCAATACCAGAAGAGATTACACCATCACAACCAAGCTGCAATGCCCTTTTTGCGCGCGACAGAACCAATTCTACAATGTTGACTTTAAATCCCAAATCTTGAATATCTTTATTATCAAGACTGGTGAGGACGGTAACTGCCAGTATCTTGAGGCCATTTTTTTCTTTAACCGCTGCGCCCAGCATTTCCTCATTTCCATGAACAGTGGCAAAAGTTACGCCTCTTCCTTTGAGTTGACGAATTGCAGATTGGACCGTCTGTGGAACATCGAAAAACTTTAAATCCACAAACACCTTTTTTTGTTTTTTCTCCACCAGCCATTTAATTAAATCATAATAACCACCAGCCATAAATAATTCTAACCCAAGCTTATAAAAATTAACGGCATCCCCAAGTTCCTCAACCAGCCTTCTGGCCTCAGAATCGCTTGAAACATCTAATGCAAAGATGAGCCGTTCTTGCGGCGGGATGTTCTTCTGAGACAAATAGGATTTATTCGATTTATGCAGCAATTTTTTTTTCATACTCGATTTAGTCTTCATAATGTTAGCAGTTAATATACCCATAGCCATTCTCCCCTGTCAAGAAAAAATGACTATTTATTATATAGATTAGAATTCAACCGCCACAACGATATCATCATCCCCCGCTGCTATTCTCATAATACTCAAATATATTCCCCTGATAATTTCTTAAAACAACCTTGTCCTTAGCCTGAGAAATGAGATAGGTTGGGCCAACTGGAATCTTGCCGCCTCCGCCGGGGGCATCCACGACAAAGGTAGGCACTGCATATCCCGATGTATGGCCGCGGAGTTTTTCTATAATGTTTATTCCAACAGATACCGGTGTTCGGAAGTGGCCTGTGCCATTAACCATGTCGCACTGGTAAATATAGTACGGCCGGACTCTTATTCGCAGAAGTTCGTGCATAAGCCTTTTCATAACAGATGGCTTGTCATTTATGCCTTTTAAAAGAACGGTCTGACTTCCAAGGGGAATACCAGTATCCGCCAGCATTGCGCAAGCCTCTTTTACATCCGGTGTTACCTCTCTCGGATGTGAAAAATGGATGCTCATGTAAATCGGATGATACTTTTTAAGCATAAGAACCAGCTCTTTATCTACCCTCATTGGCAATGTTACGGGCACCCTTGTGCCGAGCCGTATAATGTCAACATGTGATATAGAACGTAGTTTTTTCAGATAATATTCAAGCTGCTCGGTTTTAAGTGTTAAAGGGTCTCCACCCGAAATTAACACATCGCGGATCGCCTTTTTAGATTTAATGTATTTGTAGGCCTCCTCAAACCTTTCCATAGACATTGGGGGGAGTTCGTCTCCGACCATTCTCTGTCTTGTGCAATAGCGGCAATACATTGCACAGAAGTCGGTAATTAAAAGGAGCACCCTGTCAGGGTAACGATGGACAAGGCCTGGCACCGGCGAATGCTTATCTTCACCGCATGGGTCTATCATGTCATGTGTTGCTATGCTGAATTCTTCAATCCTCGGGATTGCCTGTTTGCGGATGGGGCAATTGGGATTTGTTTTATCTATCAGAGAAAAAAAATAGGGCGTGATGGCCATTGCCAACCGCCCTTTGGATCTTTTTATTCCTTCTTCCTCATAATGTGTTAATGCAATAACTGTTTTAAGTTCTTCCAATGTGGTAATTCTATTTTTAAGCTGCCACTTCCAATCTTTCCATTCCTGCCATTGGTTTGCTTCTTCAGATTCTCCTGTAAAATTTCTTGCCAGATTACTGCTTGGGGGTTCAGAGCCAATTGAGAGCTCCATTATTTTTCCTCCTTTATTACTTCATCCCTATGCGGGAGATTTTTAACCTGTCCCTGAAGGTTTTTATCATGGATAAGAGCTAGTTGCGGATTGCTTAATTCCTCATTGGCCTTTTCATGCGCTACTCTGTATTTAAAGCCCTTCTTTAGATATTTCCAGATACACTCTATTCTTTTTACATCATCCTCGCTATATTCGCGGAAATTCTTTTCTCCTATTACAATCTTTTGCGGTTTTATATATCCCTTCTGTTCCAGATAATATAATTTCTGACGGGGTATATCTATAATCTTTAAAAGTTCCGGGGTTTTTATTCCCATATATATCCCCTTGTTTGTAGCTATATATAACTACCTGTTTTTTAAGCATCTTCAAGTTTAAACTTATTCTTAAACTAACTATATAGTATCAAAACCATAAAACTTGTCAAGGCAAAAATAGGCAACCCTCAAACTTCTTAAAAACTCTTCTTCATGGATTAACCGGCTAAAAATGCATTTGGTTTTTATTTTTCGTGGCAAATGCCTGCCTGTGCGTTGCCTGCCTGAACGTTGCTCGCAGTCAGGCACGCAGACAGGCAAGATTTGAGCCAGAGACTGCTCCTGAAAGTTTCTATCAGGGGATTGCGTTTGCCAAAAAATGCAACTGCATTTTTTGGCTAAATGGAAATGAAAGGAATGCAGGACATTGCCTTCAATGAGACAAGCATCAAAAATGGCTTGAATATAGGATTGCCTTGTGATAACTCTACATAAACTAAGTAAAAATAATTACACAGATTATAAAGACAGATTACATAGATGAATATCAAAAGTTTTAATCTGTGTAATCAACTTGGAGGCTTTATGGCAATAACAAAAAAAGATGTGGAACATGTGGCTGTATTGGCGCGCCTTGCCCTTTCTGAACAAGAAATCAAACTATATACTGAACAGATGGCTAACATACTTTCCTATGTAGAGAAACTCAGAGCGTTAGATACAAGAGTGGTGGAATCAACAGCCTATACAACATCCACTAATACAGTATTTAGAAAAGATGAGATGAAACCATCCCTGCCGCAAGAGGGAATATTGAGCAATGCGCCTGAAAAGGCAAAGGGCTGTTTCAAGGTTCCGAGGATAATAGAATAAGAGTCAAATCTTTAAACCCTGGTACTTTGATACCATGATGCTCTGACACTAAATATTAAGGAGACAGTTTTGGAACTTTATAACCTAACCATTCATGAACTTCACGAAAGGCTTAAGAAAAAGGAACTATCCTCTTTAGAACTGACAGATGCCTTTTTAAAAAGGATTAATGCGGTGGAGGGAAAGATAAAGGCATACATAACCATTACAAAAGAAGATGCCGTAAAACAAGCAAAAGAGGCTGATAAAAGGATTGCCGCTGGCATGGATGTAACGCCGCTTACAGGCGTTCCAATCTCGGTCAAAGACATATTCTGCACCAAAGGGATATTGACTACCTGCGCCTCCAAAATATTAAATAACTTTATTCCGCCTTATGATGCTGCGGTCATAAAAAAACTCAAAGACGCCGGCGCAGTAATTCTCGGCAAAAACAATATGGATGAATTTGCCATGGGTTCATCCACTGAAAACTCAGCATATTTTACCACAAAAAACCCGTGGGATTTAGAAAGGGTTCCGGGCGGCTCCAGCGGCGGCTCTGCTGCCAGCGTTGCAGCAGACGAATGCGCCGCCTCCATCGGCACAGACACAGGCGGCTCCATCCGCCAGCCTGCATCCTGCTGCGGCATAGTGGGCCTGAAGCCCACCTATGGCAGGGTTTCAAGATATGGAATGATTGCCTTTGCATCGTCTCTTGACCAGGCAGGCCCATTAACCAAAGACGTAAAAGACTGCGCAATCATGCTCAATGCGATGGCTGGTTATGATTCTCAGGATTCAACATCAATAGATGCGCCTGTGCCTGATTATACAAAGGTTTTAACAAAGGATGTGAAAGGATTGAAAATTGGCATTCCAAAGGAATATTTTATTAAAGGCCTGGATAGCGATGTGGAAAAGGCTGTTAAACAAGCTATAGAGGTTTTGAAAAAACAAGGCGCATCAGTTGTAGATGTCAGCCTGCCTCATACAGACTATGCCATTGCAGTCTATTATCTTGTTGCGACAGCAGAGGCAAGCTCAAATCTGGCAAGGTATGACGGCGTTAAGTTTGGTTACAGGGTAAAGGAAAGTAAAAATCTGATTGATATGTACTGTAAGACAAGGGATGAGGGTTTCGGGCCTGAGGTAAAGAGAAGGATTATGCTCGGCACATATTCTTTGTCCGCAGGCTACTACGAGGCATATTATAAAAAGGCATCTTATGTGAGGATTTTGATAAAAAGAGACTTTGAAGAGGCGTTTAAAAAATGCGATGTTATATTAACCCCCACAAGTCCGACACCCGCATTTAAGATTGGCGAAAAGACCTCTGACCCGCTTACCATGTATCTTTCCGACATCTTCACCATATCCTGCAACCTTGCAGGTATTCCTGGCATTTCCCTTCCATGTGGATTCACAAAAAACAACTTACCCATCGGCTTACAAATTCTTGGTAAGCCTCTTGATGAAGAAACTGTTTTGAAAACAGCATATGCCTATGAACAGGCGACAGAGTGGCATAAGAAAAGGGCAGTGGTTTAGGTATTTTGAGTGGGGGCAAACGTATCTGATATGGCTTATGCTGGCTAGCCTTTGTTTTTTGGCGCCCCCGAGACGATTCGAACGTCCGGCCAACAGATTAGGAATCTGCTGCTCTATCCATCTGAGCTACGGGGGCAAGACTTGTATTAATTAGTTGTTAGTGATGAGTTGATGTAAAAAACTAATTTGTGTTTCTGCAAAAAATATTATTACCTGTTAAGCCCTTTTTTGTCAACCCGAAAAATACATGGGTAGTTGCCTTGACTTTTTTCAACGGCTTTGTTAATTATTAGCACATGTCTTTTTGGACTTGGAAGAAAAAAAAGTATTTTATCCCATTGCTGTTATTTGTTGTAATAATTGGCTTGATGACTGTTTTAGGCGATAGAGGGCTCATCCGTATTTATAAACTTTCCAAAGCAAGAGATGTTATAAGGATGCACAATGAAAAAATTAAGACGGAGAATACTGCAATAAGAGATGAAATTGAAAGGTTAAAGAATGATAATAGGTATATAGAGATGGTAGCCAGAAAAGAACTTGGGATGGTTGGAAAGAATGAAATGGTTTATCAGTTTGAAAAAGACAGACAATAGGCGAAACCAGCAGCCCATAGTCTATTGCCCCTAGCTCGCGCTTTGTTGCGCCAGAAATCTTTCTACTATGTCCGCAATAGTCGGCTTCCCTATCTCTTCTATTTCATAACTTACCCTCACCGTAGGTTTATCAATCTTTATTATCCTTCCCAAATCCACAGGGGTTGCAATAAGCACCAAATCGCAAGGCGTATTATTAATAGTATCTTCTAAATCTTTTATCTGCTGACTTGCATAGCCCATGGCAGGGATAAGGTTTTTGATATGAGGGTAGGATGAAAAGATATTTTTTATGCTTCCGGCTGCATAAGGCCGCGGATTAACTATTTCTGCGGCATGAAACATTTTTGCCGCCACAATTCCTGCGCCAAATGCCATTCCGCCATGTGTGAGGCTTGGCCCATCTTCCACAACCAGCACATTCTTGCCTTGAATACAATCCGCATTAGTAGCTTTTATTACAGATTTTGCATATATAACAACTGTTTCCGGATTTACCTCTTTTATATTTTTTGTAATAACATCCACAGCCGAGATGTTGGCCGTATCCATCTTATTTATTATCAATACATCTGCCCTTCGAAAATTTATCTCTCCATGATAATATAAAAGCTCATGGCCTGCCCTGTGAGGGTCAACAATAACTATTTCCAAATCCGGTTTTATGAACGGCAAATCATTGTTGCCTCCATCCCAAACTATAATATCAGCCTCTTTCTCAGCCTGTTTTAAAATATCTGCATAATCCACACCTGCATAAACAGTAACGCCTGCATCTATCAATGGTTCAAATTCCTCCCTTTCCTCTATAGTGCAGTTGCATGTTATTAAATCGGCCTGTGCGGCAAACCGCTGAACCCTTTGCTTGATAAAATCGCCGTAAGGCATTGGATGACGGATTGCAACAGGCTTTTTGCCTTTCTGCATCAATATTTTGCAGATAGACCTTGTTACTCCGCTTTTTCCGCACCCTGTCCTTACAGCACATACGGATATTACAGGCCTATTTGCCTTAAGCATGGTCTTTTCTGCGCCGAGAAGGATAAAATGTGAGCCCAAACTTGTTACAAGAGACGCCTTGTGCATTATATATTCATGCGAAACATCGCTGTACGAAAAAAACACCTCATCAATCTTATACTCTTTTATCAGGGAGGCAAGCCTTTCCTCCCGATAGATGGGAATGCCATTGGGATATAAAACCCCTGCAAGCTCTCCAGGATATGTTCTGTTATGAATGAATGGTATCTGGGCTGCTGTAAATGCAACTACTTGATAGACAGGATTATCTCTGAAGCAGAGGTTGAAATTATGGAAATCCCTGCCGGCAGCGCCCATTATGATTATCCGTTTTTTCACCCCGTTAGGCCTCCCCTTACCCGCATTAGACCTTCTTTGAAATCGTAATTAAAAATCAAATTGTATTGAAAGGTATAACGGGGTTCATATAGTGGACCACATCTGTCCAAAATAAGATTTCAAAAGGAAGCCTCATCAGGTAAGATATTCTTGAGTAGAAACAAAAAACCTGAGAGGAGGCTTCCCATGAATAAGTTTAGCAGTATCTTTGGTCAGATTCTACAGATATTTTCAAAGGTAGAATTTTACAAGGCAGTTATAGAGACAGGGGCAGAGAGGGGTGCAAAGGGATTTAGTTGCTGGCAGCAGTTTGTAACCATGTTGTTCTGTCAGATAGGTCAGGCCCATTCTTTAAGAGAGATATGCGGGGGACTGGCAAGTTGTCTTGGCAAAACAAAGCATCTTGGGATAAAGGAAGCGCCCAGTCGTTCTACTCTGTCAT
>JACRNJ010000013.1 GCA_016219285.1 Deltaproteobacteria bacterium | reverse complement strand
AGATGTGCTCCTGGCGATTTCTACTATTGTGGCGCTCATCTCTGTAGATGCTGTCGCAACCTGAGATGCCTTCTGTGTCTGAGATTCTGCGCCCTTTGCTATCTGAACGGATGATGCGCTTAACTCCTCTGACACAGAGGCTATATTTGATGATACCTTGCTGATTTGGACTATTATGTCATGTGTCTTGGCCGCAAAGGTGTCGAACCAGTGTCCCAAATCCCCCACTTCATCCTTTTGTGAAAGGTTAAACCTCTTTGTCAAATCCCCTTGTCCTATTGAATCTTTCAACACGGCAACTATATTTTTTATTGGATTGACTATGACATTACTTATAATAAATCCAATAACTACAATAACTATTATTGTAGCAATAGCTAAAATTATCATAAGATTCATATCCCTCCGGGTAATCTCTCTTGCTGTTTTTTCTTTCTCCGATAGAAATTCCTCTGATAATTTTACAGTCTCAGTAATTGCCTTATGGTGTTTCTCAAACCTCTCTCTCTGAATACCCATTGCCAGATTCATTGCCTTTTCCCTGTCTCCGGATAGGAGCGCAGGGATAAGCTCCCTATCCCTCGTATCTATAAATTCTCTGGCAGGGGCATATGCCTCCATTAATTTATCCTTCAATCTTCCATCAGGCAAATTTTTCTTCCAATAGTCATAACGGGATTCAAAGAGAACAGCTAATTCTTTTGCTTTCTTGCTTAATTCCTCTAATCTATTTTTATCCTTCTCGCTCAACATCTGCAATAGGACAGTTCTCTGCTCTATCAAATAGGCCGGCGGCGGCAGGATATCGGCGATTAAATCCTTTCCCATAACAATATCATTATAAATCTTGCCATTCACCTTTACCGTATTCACAACAGACCAGCTAATAATGGCAAAAAAGGATATTCCTATAATAAAGACACCAATCATTATTAACAACTTATTCCTGATTTTTAAATTTTTAATAAAATTAAACATGGCTTTCTCCCTCCTTTCTTTTATAGGGACATCCCATATTATGTTTCTCCTTTCAAAATAATAAATTTTCATCCCTGCTCATTCCATGTTCATTAACCTTACCTTTTCCTTTGGACTCAAGATCTTATCAATGTTTAAAAGTATTATGAGCCTGTCTTTAAGTTTGCCGACACCTGTTATATATCCTGAATCAACACTTGCTGCTATTTCAGGAGGCGGCTCAATAGTTTCTGCGGCAAGTCTCATCACCTCTGAAACTGAATCCACAAGCATTCCAACGCTTTTCCCCCCTGTTTCAATGACTATGATTCTTGAGTCCTTGTCTTTTTCAACCCGCTCCAGGCCAAATCTCTTTCTTAAATCAATTACCGGTATTACCTTTCCCCTTAGGTTTATAACGCCTTCCACAAATTCAGGGGCCTTCGGCACATGGGTTATATCAATCATCCTGATTATTTCTTGAACCATCAGTATATCAACAGAGAATTCTTCTTTGCCTATTTTAAATGTTACCAACTGCAATTCCATGCTGTTCTTATCTTCGGACATGGTTTATACCTCCTTTCAGCGCCTCTGCCGCCTTTTCAGCAACTCCGGCGGGCATAGCCCACCCTACTATTCAACTTGCATCTTTTTCCTGCTGCCTTCTGCCTTTTAACCTCTTGACCCCCGCTTAAAGCCTGCGGGGGCAGGCCCCTTGAACCCTTGACCCTTGACCCTACATCTTCACCTATCTTAAACCTTGAAACCATGGTCTGCAATTCTGACGCAAGTCCTGCTAATTCATTGGATGCTGTTGCTATCTGGCTGGCTCCGGTGGCTGTCTCTTTTGTTATATTTGCCACTGTCTCTATGTCTCCGCTTATCTGGTCTGATGCTGTTGACTGCTCTTCTGATGCTGTAGCAATTTGCCGTATCATGCCTGACACATTCTCTACACTATCCACTATATGCCCCAGTGCATCCCCTGCCTCCTTGGCAAGTCTAACCTCCTTCTCCACCTCTTTTGTCCCAACTTCCATTGCTCCAACCGCCTTTCTGGTCTCCTCCTGTATCGCCTGTATCATATCCCCGATTTCTTTTGTCGCCTTTGTCGTCCTCTCTGCAAGTTTCCTCACTTCACCCGCCACTACGGCAAAACCCCTCCCCTGCTCCCCTGCCCTCGCTGCCTCTATTGCTGCATTAAGCGCCAACAGATTGGTCTGGTCTGCTATGTCATTTATGACCTTTATTATCTTGCCGATTTCGCTGGAACGGCTGCCTAGCTCTCCTATTACTGCTGCTGATTCTTGGACACTTTTTGCTATGCCGTTCATGCCTTCTACTGTCCTTCTGACTATATCCCCGCCTTTTCTTGCTAAATCATTAGCCTCTTTTGATGCCTCTGCCGCGCCTGATGCGTTCTTTGCAACCTCTATGACTGTTGCTGACATCTCTTCTGATGCAGTTGCTACTTGCGCTGCCTTCTGTGTCTGGGAATCAGCGCCATTTGCAATTTTTGGCGCCACTGCTAAAAGTTCCTCCGATGCCGATACCATATTTAATGCTGCCTTACTTATCTGAGCCACTATGTCGTGTATCTTCTCTATGAAGGTGTCAAACCACATCCCAAGCTCACCAACCTCGTCTTTGGCGCTTAGATTAAGCCGCTTTGTAAGGTCGCCTTCACCCTGGGCAATGTCTTTGAGCATATCTGAGGCTTTCTTAATAGGATCTGCTACAGCGCTGATTAATAAAATGACCGCACCGATGGATATAAGAATGCCGGCTGCAATGGCAATGATTGAAGACCACATAGATGAGACAGCATTTTCTTCGATACTTTTATTTAGCTTCTTTGCCTCCTCTGACTGCAATCTCACAAGGGCATCCAGCGACTTCTTACATTCATTAAGCAGGGCATCTAATTCCTTATTTGCCAGGACTTCTGCATCCGAATATTTATCCGCTCCAATCAGCTCAAATACCTTCGATATATTCTCCAGATAAGCAGCTATCGCCTCCTCATACTTTTTTGCAAGCGACTTCTCCTCTTCCGTAAGAGAGGCAGCCATATATTGTTTCCAGATATCGCTGCTTCTCTGTGTAAGCTCCGCAACAATTTTCCTGTTCTCACGGGTTTTTTCAGAGGAGGCTGTGAGGGCATTTACCGTCAATGCCCTCTGCTCTGCTGTGTTGTTGCTGATTTCTAAAAACATTCCAACAGGCGCCATTCTGTTTTCATAAAGGCTCTTTGACGCTATGCTGGCATCTCTCATCTTCACGATGCCGTCATATCCAATATACGCCAGAATAAGAATTACCAATGTAAATGCAATAGCCAGCTTCTGCGATATCTTCAGATTATAAAACCAGCTCATAAAACACCTCCCAATCAGAACAAGTCGGAACAAACCCTTATTTTAACCACTGAGACACAGAGGCACAGAGAAAGAATTTTAGATTTACAATTTACAATTTACGATTTAAAAATCTCAAATCGTAAATCTAAAATCGTAAATTTGTTGTCTCTGTGTCTCCGTGCCTCTGCGGCAAAAAATCCTTCATTTATCCAATTCGTCGCAAAGCTCCATCACCTTTTTAATCCTTCCCTTCTGAACCCCGCCTCCTAGTTTTTCGGCATCTTCCTGTTTGCCGCTAAGTATAAGAGGCACAAGCTCATGCTCGCGTGTCTTTTTGAAGGCGTTCCATGTGTCAACAAGCTCTTTGAATTTCCCTTCTTTTCCAGCCGGGGCCTTCATCTTTGCCAACTGAGCGCTTACCGCATCGGCAGTATCTTTCACTAGTTTTTGTTGCTCTGCCCCCCGTCTATCCTTATTTTTAAGCATTGAGAGAAGGGAATCCCTGGCATCATTGGTCTTTTTCTTGAGGTCCCCAAACTCACCCGCATAAGCGGAAGCGGAAAAGGAAAATAAAAACAGAACAGTTAAAAAATATACAGATATTGACCTTTTCATAAATATTCCCCCTTGTTTAAAATAGTTTTAAGTCAGTAGTAGGGTGGGCTGCGCCCGCCATTTTGATTATGCCGCAATTTTGGTGGGCATAGCCCACCCTACTATTCAACTTGCATCTTTTTCCTGCTGCCTTTTAACCGCCCCCTTTCCACCGCTTGTAAGCGCCTTTAATCCTGCGCCCACCTGCCTTTTAACCTCTTGACCCCCGCTTAAAGCCTGCGGGGGCAGGCCCCTTGAACCCTTGACCCTTGACCCTACATCTTCACCTATCTTAAACCTTGAAACCATGGTCTGCAATTCTGACGCAAGTCCTGCTAATTCATT
>JACRNJ010000036.1 GCA_016219285.1 Deltaproteobacteria bacterium | reverse complement strand
CCCCAATCTAATCTTTGGTGGGCAAAGCCCACCCTACTACTTTGTCATTCCCACGAAAGTGGGAATCCAGTCTTTGTAGCCTGCCGATTTATCGGCGACTTTATGCGAAGCTCTCTTTTCAACTACGCCCAATAAATTGGGCAGCTACTTTTCCAAAGAGTGTTTTATTGCACCACCTCCTTTTTTATAGATATGCACCCCGCGCCGGCAGGCATGAGAAAGATCTTCATTGCCGCTCCACCGTCAAGTATTGCTATGGACGGGGCGCGTGCGGCCGGCGCGCCCTGCTTGGTATCAATACGCTTCAGCCCGCCAAAATTCTGGCTTGCGACCTTATCGCACCCCTGCGCCCAGTACACAATGGTTTCATACATCCCGGCGCAGCCGTTTGCCTGATTAGGCGCAAAACTGGCGCTGGCATATGCAAGCGGCGCATCCTTTGACTGGATTTCAAGGGATACCGAGGCAATCTGCTGGTCAGGGTTTGCCTGCGGGCACCATAAGGAATGCGTTAAACCAGCTGCCCGCTGTCAGAAAGTTTGTAACCTGATTGATGCGGCTGACGCATGCAAGCACCCCGGCCTGCACCGCTGCCCGCGTGATGGCGCTGACTGACGGATTTGCAGCCGGCGCGGGCTGCTGGGGGGCAGGAGTTGGTCCGGGATTGTCTTCGCTTGCATAAAAATAGCGGGCAGAATAAAGGCGATGAGGATGGCGGCTATGCGGGTTCCAAAAATAAAAAGGGCATATCGTTTGATATGCCCTTTTACAAAACTGCTTTTATAGGATGTTAATCTACTCTCTCTCTCTCTCTCTCTCTCTGCAATTTGTTCGCCATAAAAGTATCTCCTACTGGGTATCTCCTACTGGCTCAATCTTGTAGATTGTTAAAACACAAGTTTTTTATGGTGTCAAGGACTTTATTGTCTTTGCTCGCAATGACAAGTTTGGTAGTTTTTAAAAGAGTCCTTTACACTATTTCGTACTGCTCCTGATGCAGAATACTGGATGTCTTTATAACAACCTTTTTTTTGAATTTCTGCTCCAGTTCCTTTAGCACATACTCATTCTCACCGTACAAAAGTTCTGCAACTACCGGATGGACATAAATAACAGCCTTTCGCCGTTTCTTTGGAAGCTCCTTAAGAAGCTCCCTGTATATTTCCATAATAACTGTATACTTTGACCTTATAATGCCGTTTCCTTCACAGTAAGGACATGGTTCGCAGAGCAATTGAGTTATGTTTTCCCTGGCCCGTTTCCTTGTCATTTCTATAAGGCCAAGTTCGGATATTTTCAGGATATTTGTCCTTGCCTTGTCTGACCTTAGCGCCTCTTTCAGGGCATTGTATACCTTTTCCCTGTTGGCTGATTTTGCCATATCTATTAAATCGAGGACAATTATGCCGCCGATATTTCTGAGCTTTAATTGATAGACAATCTCTTTTATAGCCTCCATATTTGTTTTCAGGACTGTCTCTTCAGAGCTTTTTTTACCGACATATTTTCCAGTATTGACATCTATGGCAGTCAGGGCCTCCATTTGGTCTATGATGATATAACCGCCTGACTTTAACCAGACCTTCTTGGAAGTTGCATCTGCAAGCTCTATCTCAACACCGTAGGTATCAAAGATTTGCTCATTTGATTCATATAATTCTATGCGCTGTTTCAGTTCAGGCAAAAAGTCTTCTGCAAATTTTACTGCCCTTTCATATTCCTCTTTGGAATCTATAAGCAGCTTGTCTATTTCAGCGGTAAAGCTATCCCTTATTATCCTCAAGGTCAGGTCAAGCTCCTGATATAAAAGGGCCGGGGCAGATGTCTTTTCTTTTTTATTGAGAATATCACGCCATAACTTTACAAGAAAATCCATATCCGCTTTTATGTCATCTTCTTTCATTCCTTCACATGCTGTGCGTACGATAAAACCTGAGTCCGGAGACCGAAGCATTGCGACTATTTCTTTAAGCCTCCTTCTCTCCTTCTCATTTTCTATCCTTCTGGAAATGCCGATATGGTCGTCTGTAGGTGTAAAAACAATCTGTCGGCCCGGAAGAGATATGTGAGATGTGACACGTGAGCCTTTGCTTCCTATCGGTTCTTTGGCAACCTGAACCATGATTTCCTGCCCTTCTTTCAGAATGTCCTGAATGGGCGCATGTCTGGAATATCTTTCGCCTGCCTCGTCCTCAGCCTCTTTTGCAAGGTCTTCGAATTCCTCTAATACCTCAAACACGTCTGTTGCGTGAAGGAATGCTGTTCTCTCCAATCCAATATCTACAAATGCGGCCTGCATCCCCGGCAGCACCCTTACGACCTTGCCTTTATATATATTTCCGCTCAGGCCCCTGTCTTTCGGCCTTTCTATATGAAATTCCACAAGCCTGCTGCCTTGCAGAACTGCAACCCGTGTTTCGTGAGGGCTATAATTTATAATGATTTCATTTCCTGAATGTTTCATGTTGAGTTGTTTTTCAGCTATCAGCCTTAAACTAATGCTTTTTGTTGACCTCCGATTTTTAAGATTGGAAAAAGTTTGCTCTCACTATGGGTAATGCCGAGAAGATTTGCTATTACCTCATAAGGTTTCACATTGCCGGATTCTCCTTTGCCGAGCGTTAATTGCAATGTATTACCATCCGCAAGGAAAAACCCTTTTATAAGCGGTCTTATATTTATGTTTCTGCTTTTCCCTTCTTTTTCTTGAGTGATGATAACTTCATCTTTTTCCAGAAATTCGTTTATAAGCCTTTGTAGTCGCCCATCCCCAATTAAAACATCCTCAATTGAAACACTTGAGGACAAGCTTGGGGACAAGTTTAAAGGCGCCGGTGCTTGCCCCTGAATGTTTCTATCAGGGGAATCGGCAGCTACGGAAATCAAATATGTCGCTTCTGTGATAATAGCAGAGATGGAATGATGTTTCAATGGAAGTTCCATTGCCTCCATAATCCTTATTCCATGAGGCAATGTTTTGTTGAGCCTTTTATGAATCTCATCAGGATTCATATGTTCTGACATTTCCAAATCCATCTCCTCTGCAACACTCTCTATGCCTACCGGAAGCGGCGGGCTGAACACTATCTTTGGAAGGGGGTGAAATCCGGCAGAATATGCCATAGGTATTTCTGCCCTCCTTATTGCCCTTGAAAATAGGGCTACAAGCTCAAGATGGCCAAGATATTTCATTGTCCCGGTTTTTGAGAAGGTTAGCCTGATTTTTGAAGCGGAGAATCGAGGAATCTGGGAATCGGAGAAATTTTTTCTCTCCCCTTCTCCGTTTCTCCCCTTCTCCGTTTCACGACCCTTAACAGATACTTGACCAATGACTCCTGACTTTTCGTAGAAACTTACATTTTTCACCACCTTGTGGTCGCATATACCGCATACGCTGCATTTATCTACCTTGCAGTCAGGTGTTTTGCCTGCCTGCACAGATTTTTCATATTCCTTATATAGAAATTCCTTGTCGATCATTGTATTGAGATGCTCCCACGGTAAAACCTCATTTCTATCCCGCCTTCTGTAGGTGTAGAACTCAGGCTCAATATCAGCGTCTTTAAACGCCTTCTGCCAGATGTCAAATCTGAACTGTTCTCCCCAGCTATCAAAGCGGCAGCCTTGCTCAAAAGCGGCCATGATAACCCTTGACAGTCTCCTGTCTCCTCTTGAAAATACGCCCTCAAGAAAGCTCATTTTAGCGTCATGCCATTTAAAATCCAACTTATGTCTCTTGAGTTCTTTTTGCAAGAATGTCTGTCTCTCCAGACATTCCTCCAATTTTATTTGTGGCTCCCACTGAAACGGCGTGTGCGGTTTTGGCACAAACTCTGAAACACTTACATTTATCTTTGGCCTGAACCCATAGTTTTTTCCAGCCCCTTGGACTTTTCTTGAAAGTTCAACAATCCCTCTGATATCTTCTTGAGTTTCTGTAGGAAGCCCTATCATATAATAGAGCTTTATGGCCCTCCATCCCATTTCAAATACATTTTTAGCAGTCTGTATCAGCGCATCTTCCTCAATGCCTTTGTTAATCACATCCCTGAGCCGCTCGCTTCCCGCCTCCGGCGCCATGGTGAAGCCGGTCTTTCTTACCCTCTTGATTTCTTGCATAAGCCGTGGTTTAAGCGTTCCTACGCGCAAGGACGGAAGAGAAACGGCAATTTTTTTGTCTGCAAATCTGTCCATAAAGCCTATAAGAACATCCTGAATGCAGGAATAGTCTCCTGTGCTTAATGACAGAAAAGAAACCTCGTCATAGCCTGTATTCTTCAAGGTTTGGTCAATTATTTTTATGATGTTTTCAGGCGACCTTTCCCTGCCGGGCCTATAGATGATTCCAGCCTGGCAGAATCTGCAGCCCCTTGTGCAGCCCCGGCTTATCTCTACGGCAAGATGGTCATGGACAATCTGTGGAAAAGGCACAACAGGCCTTGTTGGCAGAGGGAGCGTGTTTATATCAGGGACAATTCTTTTATTTACGTTCGTGTAGCCTTTTAATAGAGGAGAGATGTTTTTAACTGTTCCGTCTGCATTGTAGTTCACATCAAAAAACCAAGGCACATACACGCCTTCAAGCGCAGCCAGCTTTTTCAACAAATCCTCTCGTTTCCCCCCTGCCTCTTTCCACGTCATTACAATATGGGCTATCTCTAATACAACATCTTCGCCGTCACCAAGGACAAATGCATCAAAAAAATCTGCAATGGGTTCAGGGTTGAATGTAATTGGCCCTCCGCCTATTATAAATGGATGAGTTTCATTCCTATCCTTTGAATAGAGAGGAATCTTGCCAAGATTCAACATATTGAGTATATTGGTGTAAGAGAGTTCGTATTGAATTGAAAAACCAAGCACATCCAGTTTATATAGTGGAATGCCTGACTCAAGTGTTGCAAGCGGAATCTTTTTATCTCTCAAGAGCTTTTCCATGTCAACCCATGGTGAAAAAACCCTCTCGCATGCAATGTCTGTACTGCTGTTCAATATCTGATACAGAATCTGCATGCCCAGATGGCTCATCCCTATCTCATAAACATCAGGAAATGCAAGGCCAATCTTTAGCCTCCTGGGGACAGATTTGAAATCTGTCCCCATGTCTTTTTTAATGGAGTTTATTTCGCCGCCTATATATCTGCTTGGCCTGGAAACAAGGGCAAGATAGTCTTTTGCCCCGTCGAAAGGTTCATACTTTGGGTTTTTTTCTTTTGGAAGGTATTGGGTTTTCATATCAGAATCTTATAATCTGTTTTATATTTAACCCAGAAGAAAAAATGCATTTGCATTTTCTGACAAACGCAATTCCCTGATAAAACCCTTCAGGGGCAGGCTCTGGCTCAGCATGACTGTTTTGATGCTTTACAGAGATTTCTCCAATCTAAATTAACATAACCATTAGTTGTTTACAATTCTATATTTTATCCGTAAAATAGCGATTAAAAACCTCGCTATTTTACAAACCTGCGATTTGGCTGCCATACTTCGTTATCGGACAATTTTTGTTCCTCACCGTATCGGTGAACATACGGTTCGTCTCAAAAATTGTCCGCTGCCTCGTCTGGCAGCCAACTTGCCCTTGACAGGTGAAACGTCTGTCAAGGGCTTGCCCTTGACTAAACTAAAGTTTTGTCAAGGGCTTGCAGGTTTCCCCAAAAATCAATCGCTATTTTTGGGGTTTATCTATTTTGCGGCAACTTTGATGACAATCTTAAAAACAGAGGATGGCGCGCCGGCTGCCAATTTTGGGACGTGGCCGTCTTCAGTGTAGAAGACTGCCAATTGCCCCGCTTGAAGGTGCACCATAGTTATTTCTTTCTTTGGCGCTATGCCAAAGCAGATGTCCTTTTCCATGTCATACACTTCAGTAATCGTCATTCGCTCAACTGGAACCCAGCCGATAACCTCCCTGCCTGAAACAATATACTGGATGTCAATATACTTTTTATGATACTCAAATTTAAGGGCATCCGTCATTACTGTCTCATATCGCTGGACAAGGGCAAACACCTGTTGTCCATCAATATCCACCCTGCCGTCAACCATGTTATGAATATCAGGCCTCCGCAAAAACCCAATCGCCTTCTTGAAAAAAGAGGTCTTTGAAACCTGATGCTCTATGTGGTTAATGTCTGTAACAATCATGGTGGGCCTCAACAATTGCAACCAGCTGCAGGATTAATCCGCATCCGCTGGATTTTTTTCTTTGAACTGTTCTACACCTTTTTCGGTAACCACAATAACACCAGCAGCAAATCAGATACCTGTTAGATTTTTATTTATTTATTTATTTCGCAAGTCGCTAAGGGGTTAAAAAAAACAGCCAATCCTCCTTTTTACATCTTTAGAAAAAGACTTTGGAGAATTGGCTGTTACAAATACTACTTGTAAACTAAAAACAAACTACTTCTGTAAATCGCCCTGCAAAAACTTTACAACATCTGCCGCATCTGCATCAGAAAGACCTGACTTGGGCATATCAATCGGGAACTGTTTATATTTTTTTGCAGCTCCAGCACGGCCTTCAAGGATAGTCTTCTTAACATCATCTGCCTTTCCCTTAGTTACAAATTCGCTGCCTTTCAGCGCCGGCGCCATACCCTTCATGCCTTCGCCTTTTGGACCATGGCATGCAACACATTTTGCCTTAAAGGTTGCTGCACCGTCTGCCATAGCAGTTCCTGCAAATGCAAAACTTACTATTAATGCTACCAACCATATAATATTACGCATGATTTACCTCCTTTCTTTAGGATTTTCTTAACTTTATTTTAAAGATTAGATAAAAAACTATCTCTTGTCAAGTATTTTTTGAGTATGTATTGCTTAAACTTGACGATATCAAACTTTGCTGATAAGATAAGCCAAAATAATTATGCTATTAAACAATAAAAAAATAGTATTGGGAATTACAGGCGGGATAGCTGCATATAAGGCTGTGGAGCTTGCCAGGCTTTTTATAAAAAACGGCGCTTTAGTGTGGCCCGTCATGACAAAATCAGCAGCCAACTTTATAACGCCGCTAAGCCTTCAGACAGTTGCGCGAAATCCTGTTTTTCAGGATATGTTTGACCTCACCCGGGAATCAAGGATATCTCATATTGACCTGGCAGAAAATGCAGACATTGTGGTCATTGCGCCTGCAACGGCAAATATTATAGGAAAGGTTGCATCGGGTATTGCAGATGATATTCTAACAACAATTATTATGGCCACAAAGGCCCCTGTTCTCTTGGCTCCGGCAATGAACGTTAATATGTATGAGAATAAGATTGTGCAGCATAATATTGAGAAACTTAAAAAGCTTGGATATTATTTTATAGGGCCTGACGAGGGAGAGCTTGCCTGCGGATATGAAGGTAAAGGCCGCCTTGCGCCCGTTGAAGATATTTTAGATGCTGCGGAGGAATGCCTTGCTCCCAAGGACTTGAAAGGTGAAAAAGTATTGGTTACAGCCGGACCGACAAGAGAGGCCATAGACCCGGTAAGATTTATCTCTAACCCGTCGTCAGGCAAGATGGGATATGCTATTGCAAGGGCGGCCAAAAGAAGGGGCGCCGAAGTCGTTCTTGTGAGCGGCCCTTGTTATCTGGCGCCCCCAAGAGGCATTACCTTAATAAAAACCACAACCGCAGAGGAAATGGCGGAAGCGGCCATGAGGCACTATCCTCAATCTACTGTTGTTATAATGGCGGCTGCTGTATCTGATTACAGGCCAAAGATAAGCCATAAAAACAAGGTTAAAAAAGAGGAGGCAAGATTCAACATAGAACTGGAAAGGACTCAGGATATACTTAAAGAAATGGGCAATAAAAAAAGGGGGCAATTCCTTGTTGGTTTTGCGCTTGAAACAGAGGATATCTTGGCAAATGCCAAGAAGAAGTTAAAGGAAAAGAAGCTGGATTTAATAATTGCTAATGACCCAACTGGTTTTGACGGAGAGGTAACACAGGTAACTGTTCTGGAAAAAGATGACAAGATTGAAGCGCTGCCGGCCCTTGCAAAGAATGAAGCAGCGGAGCGTATTCTTGATAGGGTGGTTAGGGCAGTTACTAATATCTTCACAAACTAAGCCTCATTAGTGTATAATATGAGGCATGATATGCAAAAAAATATTTGATGCTCGTAGACTGCCACGAAAAGCGAAAGAGCAGTTGAGAATTGCTGCAGTCAGGCGCATAGATTCTGG
>JACRNJ010000038.1 GCA_016219285.1 Deltaproteobacteria bacterium | reverse complement strand
TGCCATATAATCGCCCAAGGATTCAGGGGTGTTGCGGCCTAAAAAGATTGCGCCTGCGTTTCTAATCTTTTTTAACAGCTCAAACGGCCTTTCTATAAAAAGCTCCAGATGCTCTGGGGCAATCCTGTTTGATATATCTGCTGCTTCGGCTGAATTTTCCTTTTCATGGATGTAGTAACTCTTCAATAAAGAGGGGCGAATCGTCAGATTGTTAAAAGGGAGAATATATTTGAGAAAATATTTCAAGGTGACGGATTTAGCTGCGGAGTAGTCTGGCAATATAGCATGGTTTGTGATACATGAAATAGCAGATGCCATAGCCGTAAGATAGCTATTGAATATCTGGCAAGTTTACCCAAAAATCAATTTTTGGGATCCCTGTTTTTTATTTACATCAGTTCCTGTTTTAGGTATACTTTTTAGCGATGGAAAAAGAAAAACTAGAATTTTTTAAGAATCTACTCAATACAAAACTAGAGGAATTGCTCGCAGAGGCCGGAAAGGCTGTAACAGTGCTTAGCAGCACAGATGAAGAAGGATTTCCGGATCCGACTGACAGGGCCTCTCATGAGACTAACAGGAATTTCTTGCTGCGAGTCAAGGACAGGGAAAGAAGGCTTATCGCAAAGATTCATGAGGCCATAAAAAGGATAGATGACGGCGCTTACGGAATCTGTGAAATATGCGGCGAGGAAATATCGGAAAAAAGACTTGAGGTAAGACCTGTTACGACCTCCTGCATAAGATGCAAAGAAGAAGAAGAGGCGCAGGAAAAACAGAGAAATGCCCACTAAACAAATTGCAAAATGAAAACTGAAAAATGCAAAATTGATGCATTTCAATGCGCATTTTTGGAGCGAAGCGACAATGCCGGAACTGAGAAAAGACCCTATAATCGGAAGATGGGTAATCATTTCAACAGAAAGAGGTAAACGGCCGTCAGAATTCTTAGTTCAACACACTCCCACCAAAAACGGTTTTTGCCCGTTCTGTCCAGGAAATGAAGATAAAACCCCTCAGGAAATACTAGCTTACAGACCAAATACCTCAAAACCAAATACAGGCGGCTGGACTTTAAGGGTTGTGCCGAATAAATACCCGGCCCTCCGCATAGAAGGCGAACTTAACAGGGAAGGCGACGGCGTATACGACAAGATGAACGGCGTGGGAGCGCATGAGGTAATTATTGAATCCACTAATCATAAGGACTCCCTATCAAGCATATCAGAAAAACAGTTTGAAGATGTGCTGTGGGCATACAGGGATAGAATCATAGATCTTAAAAAAGACCCAAGGTTTCGCTATATCCTTATATTTAAGAATCACGGCGAGGCTGCAGGCGCCTCTCTTGAGCATACCCATTCACAGCTTATAGCCCTGCCCATCATCCCCAAAAGGGTTGCAGAAGAACTGGATGGCTCGCTGGAATATTACAATTACAAAGAGAGATGCGTCTTTTGCGACATCATTCGCCAGGAGATAATGCAGGGGGTGCGCATTGTATCCGAGAATCAGGATTTCATTGCAATAACCCCGTATGCTCCAAAGGCTCCTTTTGAGACATGGATACTTCCTAAAAAGCATGAATCCACATTTGAGAACTCACAAAAGCACGAATATGAAAACCTCTCCAAGCTCTTTTCCAATACACTAAAAAGGATGGACAAGGTTCTGAACTATCCACCCTATAATTTTATATTACACACATCGCCATTAAAAGATGGAGGCAGTCAGCACTACCACTGGCATTTTGAGATAATGCCTACTCTGGCAAAAGTAGCAGGCTTTGAGTGGGGCTCTGGTTTCTACATCAATCCAACCCCGCCTGAGGAGGCGGCTAAGTTTTTAAGAGAGGCGAAGGTGTAATTTACGATTTACGGTTTTCGATTTTCGAATGTGAGCAGTTAAATCATAAATCGCAAATTGTAATTCGTAAATCCGAATATGGGCTACAACATCCTTTCTAAAATCATAGAATTTACAGATTCCGAAGAACCTCTTGAAAAACGGCTGGAAAATGTTGGCGCTCTGCTTTTAAATTTTTTTGCCTTTGACCAGTGCGCTGTATATCTGCTGGACAGGGAGGAAAGAAAGCTAAACCTTGCTGTGGCAATTGGAAACAAGCTGGGCTGCCAGCAAGAATACAATAAAGATGAAGGCCTGCCTGGTTTGGCTATGAAGCATGGGAAACCTATATTCGCCACCCATTCACAGCCAAATAAAGAATTATGGCGAGGGGTTTTTGACCAGGGTGCGCTAGGCTTTGCAACTGTTATTTGTTGCCCAGTAAAGGATGATATTTTTTATGGAATACTTTATCTGAAAAGCAGAGAGAAAAAAAGCATATCTCCTAAAAAAAAGAAACTGCTGGATGTGATTGCGCTTCAACTTTCCACAGCTATCAAAAATTACGAGTGTATTATTAACCTGACACATACCAATACAAAGATGAAGGATATGCAGGCAAGACTGATTCATGCGGAAAAATTGCTTGCGCTTGGAGAGATGGCAGCAACACTTACCCATGAAATAAGAAACCCGCTTATGTCTATCGGCGGCTTTGCCAAAAGACTTCATCAGCAATTAAACCCGGACTCTTCTCAATTTATGTATGCTAACAGAATCATAAAAGGGGTTGAAAGGCTTGAAAAACTCATGGACGGGATAGTCCATTTTTCAAAAAAAGATGGGTGTGAATTTTCAACAGAAGATATAAATAATATTATAGAAGATGCCGCGCTATTTTTTGAAGATGATTTTAAAAGACACAACATCACCGTCGTAAGAGATGTTGCTCTCAATCTGCCCAAAATAGAGGCTGACCGTCAACAGTTGAGGCTGGTCTTCAATAATCTTATGGCCAATGCTATACAGGCAATGGCAAATGGCGGGACGCTTACAATACAAACCAGGCATAAAGACAACTGGATAGTAACAGAGGTTTGTGATACAGGCGGCGGGATTGATCCTAAAATAATGGGTAATATCTTTAATCCATTTTACACCACCAAAGAAACAGGCACAGGGCTTGGCCTTGCCATAACACATACTATAATAACAAACCATAAAGGCATTATAGAGGTAAACAATAAAATGGGGGTTGGAGTAACATTTGTCATAAAACTCCCTGTTGCAACAATTTGTGAACAGCTGGCAGTGAATAGCGAACAGCTAAAAAAGTGAAAGGTTAAAAGGGTGCGGTTTATCAGCCCATTAACCTCTTAGACTATTGCATGGGAGGCATTATGAGCGAAAAAATCCTTGTAGTAGATGATGAAGAAGGGATAAGGCTTTTATACAAGGAAGAACTGGGGGATGAAGGGCTGGATGTCCATCTGGCAGCATCAGGGGAAGAAGCCCTTGCCAAACTGGAGAAAGATAGGTTTGACCTCATAGTCCTTGATATAAAGATGCCGGGAATGGATGGCATAGAGGTGCTCAGACGAATTAAAGAAAGGTGGAAAAACCTACCGGTAATCTTATCTACCGCCTACCATCACTATAAGCAGGAATTCGGCACATGGGCATCTGATGCCTATGTGGTTAAATCTTCTGACCTGAAAGAATTAAAAACAACTATAAAGGATATACTGAACACCGGTAGAAAATGATAGTGAAAAAGTTTTGCCTTACACTCGCAACTAACGATTAATAACTGTCTTTAAACGGGGGGTTAGCTCAGTTGGGAGAGCGTCACGTTCGCAACGTGAAGGTCGCCGGTTCGATCCCGGCACCCTCCACCAAATCCTCAGCTCCCAAAAATAGACTTTGATTTTTGGGGAAACCTGCAAGTCCTTGACAAAACTTTAGTTTAGTCAAGGGCAAGTCCTTGACAGACGTTTCACCTGTCAAGGGCAAGTTGCCTGTCAGACAACACACCCCTAAATCCCCTCTCGAGAGGGGACTAAAGGGGTGTGTTATTTACGACGAGCCGTATGTCATCAATACGGTGAGGAGAAAAAATGCGCCGATAACGAAGTATGGCGGCCAAATCGGCTGGCTCCACTTGCTGCGAAGCAATTGCAAGTGGAAGATGTAAAATAGCGGGTGTTTCAATCGCTATTTTACGGCCATTCAATGATTTGACTTTAAATCGTAGACTTCTAACGGGGCAAGCGCAAGATTTGAGCCAAAGACAAGCCCTTGACAAATTATCCTTTTGGGCAAGGGAAAGATAGGTGGACAAAACGGCATAATCTTCTACGTATGTGAGTATTTGTACAGCCCGACCCATTGCTCCTCAATAGGTGCCACGGACGCAGTATTTGGCCAAAGATTGCGTTTGCCCAAAAATGCAACTGCATTTTTTGGGTTAGGCGTTTTTTTTGTAATGTGCTGTATACCAATCTATAACCTGCCTAATCATTTTCTGATAGGAGGTATGCTGCTTCTTTGCCTCCTCCTTAAAAAAATCAATGCTCGATTTTTTCAAAGCAATAGTCACTTTAACATTTTCCTCTTTTAATATCAGCTGATCCGGTGGGGGAAGAAAGTCTTTAACAACTCTCAGTTTACCCATAGGTTCGTCAGTATATTTTATTTTGCTCTTCATATATCCTCCTCCCCTTTCTCCAATATCCCGCGCCATGGATGCGGATAATATTATCTCTGTATGTGAATCTAACCGTAATAATTCCCTCACCGACGCGGCCAATACAGTAAAAACGGTCTTCTCCCCTGCTGTGGTTAATATCTTCAACAATCACATGGTTAGGATCAAGAAATGCCCTCTGAGCCAGTGAAAAGGAGATATTGTGCTTTGCTTGGTTTTCCTTATCTTTCTCCTCATCCCACTCAAAGCGGGCTTTTTCTATAGGCATAATATACTATAGACTTAGCTATGAAAGCAATATAAAAGTATGGCTTATTATATGGTGAGAGAAGGGGTGTTTCCTTTATTTTCAAAAAAATCATCAAACATAAGAATAAAGTAGGATGGCAAAAAGAATATGGGAACCGTTGTCCCATTAACCATTAATTGCTATTTTAAAACCTCATCAAAGGTAGAAAATAGTTCTGTCATCTTATTTCTACTTGTCTTTATGAAAATGCCTACTTATCCATCAGACATCAGGCTTATATCGTCAATGCGGAAAATATGTCAATTGTTAAGTCTGACCCCACCGCCCACCTAACGACCTCTGACTGGGGCATGATTCCTCCTTCTAAGGTCAGCGAGTCAAAGGGTCAAAGTTTTTGCTCTGACATTCTGACACTTTGAGACTTTGACATTATTTCCTTCACCATCTTTTCTTCATCACCCTTTGTCTTTATCTTTTCATCCAGCCTTTTTTCAAGCAACATGTTCAGTATTTTGCTGTAGATTGGCCCTTCCGTCACGCCTAATCGTTTGAGGTCGTTTCCGTGGAGCATGGTTTTGCATTCTTTCAAGTGTGTTATGAAATTTGAGATTGCCTTCTTTGCATCATTCACCTTTGTTTTTGCCATGATATATAAAACATCTTCCATGGGAAGCGGTTTCAGGAGATGATAAATCTCGCTGGACCTCATGGTCTTCCCCTGCTTAAGACTTGCAGGGGTAAGTTTCATCTGCAGCATATTTAATGCCTTGACTGCTTCAGCCCTGCTCTGCAATACATCTACCCTATGTTTACCGGTAATACCAACCCTTTTCCCAACTTCTAATATTTCATCATCCTTGAGTTGGTCGCTTATAGCAAGAAACAGCACAAGCCATGCCTCTACCTTTTCCTCCCTATAAAGCAATTGATACCACGACAAAACATCCTTTGCCCTTTCCAAAAGCGCCATCTCTTCATTATTAAGACTGATAGCAGGATGAATAAACTTTATGAGGTCAAATTCCTTAATGCGATAAACCGCGCGCAGAAAGTTCTCCTCTTCAAATATAGCCTTGAGCTCATTTAAAAGCCTTTCGCCGCTTATCCGTTGCAGAAGATTTAATTTGACTGCATTTTTTATAAGGCTCTGCGTATGCTTTGCCATGACAAAACCATACCTTTGCTCAAACCGGATGGCCCTGAAAACCCTTGTCGGGTCTTCAACAAAACTTAAGTTATGTAAAACCCGTATGGTCTTCTCCTTTATATCACGTTGGGCGCCAAAAAAATCTATCAACTCTCCAAAATTTCTCGGATTCAGCAGAGCGGCTAATGTGTTGATAGTAAAATCCCTTCTGTATAAATCAAGCTTGAGAGACGATAATTCAACGGTTGGCAGGGCGCCGGGTTTTTCATAATACTCAAGCCGTGCAGTTGCTATATCAATCTTAAATCCGTCAGGAAATATCACAACCGCTGTTCCAAATCTTTCATGGCTTTTTACCTTGCATCCGAATCTCTTTGCAAAGGCATTGGCGAACGCAATGCCGTCGCCTTCTATCACTATATCAATATCCAGATTTTCATATCTCAATATTAAATCCCTTACAAAGCCGCCAACGGCATATGCCTTGTAACCGAGTTCCTCGGCCACATTGCCTGCATCTCTTAAAATATCCGCCGCCTTCTCAGGCAGTTGCTCCTCCATGAGTCTTGCAACGGTCTTGTGCCTTTTGAGAGGCGCCTCTTCGGCAGAATACGGTTCTATTTTTAGCTCTTCGTGAAGCAGTCTTAAAAGGTCTGTGCGGGTTATAATGCCTGCAATCTTCCCGCCATCCATAACTGGTAAAAGCCTTTGATGATGCCCTATAATTGCCTCCTGAACCTCTGGTATGGCTGCGGAAGGAGAAACCGTCTCAAACTCCGTGCTCATATATTCTTTTACAGATACATCCTTTAAACCGTGATATGCAGCCTTTTCAACCACCTGTCTTGTGATAATGCCTAAAACCTTTTCGCCTCTAACCACAGGTATCGCATTTATTCCATATCTGAGAACTGTATCTTTTGCATCATTTATAGAGGCGTCTTGCGAAAGGGTTATGGGAGGACTGGACATTATATCCCTTGCAAATCTTTTTGGCGTAATCTTATACTTTAAAACTGTTATAAGCCTTTCCCGTGCCTGAATCAGGGTAATATCTTTTAATGTGGCAGATGCAGCTGTTGGATGACCGCCACCGCCCAGCGCCTGTGCAATCTCGCCTACATTTACCCCTTTGAGCCTGCTCCTTGCAATCAGGTGGATTCGATTTTCCATACTAACGAGGACAAAGAGGCAGTTTATATTTTCAATATCCTTGAGCCGATGTACAAGAACAGCAATATCTCCCATATATTTATCAGCAGAGGCCTCTGCAATCACCACGTCAATACCATCAATGGAATACGTTGTTGCCGATTGCAAAAGGTCGTTCAAAAGAGAGACTTGCTCCGCGGTAAGCTCCCTGGTAATCATATCTGATACAAAATTTAAGTTAGCGCCATTGGAAAGGAGAAATGCCGCCGCCTCGTAATCCTCTACGGTAGTGGAGGAAAAGGTTAAAGAGCCTGTGTCCTCATATATCCCCACCATAAGGATAGTGGCCTCTTCCGGGGTGAGCGGAATGGTTTTCTGTTTAATTATCAATGTTAAGATGGTGGTGGTGGCGCCATAATGATGCGTTACCTCCACTGAGCCGTGAATATCATCCGGGGATTTGGGGTGGTGGTCGTAGATATGGATATCGAGGCCGGGTCTGTTTATAATCTCTGCAAACTTGCCAATCCTTGCGGCCTGTCTTATATCAACAAGGATGAGTCTTGTAATCTCATCCATTTTGATATTTTTTATCTTTTCCACCTCAAATAGATGGAATGAGGATTTTTCAAAAAAGTCCCTTAAATTCTTTTCAAGGGATCCCGGGAAGGTAAGCACTGCATCGGGATAAAGCTTTTTTGCGGCAAGCATGGATGCGAGTGTGTCAAAATCTGCATTTACATGGGATGTGATTACCTGCATAAAGAAATGCTAACATATACACAATGGGTTGACAAGGAATTGCGCCGGTACCAGCTCACACTCAAAAATTGTATGGATGCATTGTAGCTGCACAATTTATTGGGCATATTTAAAAGCGCCGATGAATCGGCCAACTACTTTGGGTATGTGAGAGACGTAGCAGATGGATGGTTCTCCAGTATGAACCTGCCTTAACCCTCTCCAAGATATGCAGCCCTTAGCTGCGGACTCTTCAATAGGGCGCCGGCGTCATCATGCATGACAAACATTCCTGTCTCAAGCACATACCCTTTATTTGCAAGCATTAGCGCTGCATTGGCATTTTGTTCCACAAGCATGACAGTCACACCTTCTTTGTTTATTTTCTCTATTATTTCAAAAATCTTCTCAACCATCATGGGCGCCAATCCCAGTGATGGTTCATCCAATAAAAGCAGTTTAGGTCGAGCCATAAGAGCCCTTGCTATTGCCAGCATCTGCTGCTCACCTCCGCTCAAAGTGCCGCCAGTCTGCTTCAACCTCTCTTTCAATATCGGGAAGTATTGAAATATCTTTTCCAGTTCACTTTTGAAATTTGAAATTTGAAATTTGAAATTTCTGCTGTACGCCCCCATCTCCAGATTTTCCATAACAGTCAATTGTGGGAATATTCTTCTCCCCTCCGGCGCCTGCGATATTCCCATTTCAACGATAGTATGCGGAGGCAGATTATCTATGTTTTTGCCGAGAAATTCTATGCTGCCTTGCTTAGCGCGCAGAATTCCTGAAATAGTATTGAGCATAGTTGACTTGCCGGCGCCATTTGCACCTATAATGGCAACAATCTCATTCCGAGCAATCTCCATTGAAATACCTTTGAGGACGTCTATATTTCCATAGGAAGCATATATGTTGTTTAGTTTAAGCATAATTTTTGCGATGTGCGATGTGTGATTTGTGATATGCGATTATTTCGTCTTACCTCTCACATCTCGTATCCCACATCGCATATCTATTTTCATTCTTTTCCCAGATAAGCCTCAATAACCTTTTTATCCCTTCTTACCTCTTTAGGCAGGCCATCAGCAATCTTTACGCCATAGTCAAGCACAGAAACCCTGTCTGATATGCCCATAACAACCTTCATGTCATGTTCAATTAAAAATATTGTAATGCCTTTATTCCGTATGAGCCGTATAAGCTCCATCAAAGCCTCTGTCTCCTTTGGGTTCATCCCTGCTGCAGGCTCATCCAAAAGGAGTAGAGAAGGTTCACCTGCCAACGCCCTTGCTATCTCAAGCCGCCTCTGGTCTCCGTAGGGCAGACTTCTTGCCCAAAGACTTGCCTTTTTTCTCAGGCCTACAAAATCCAGGAAGGCAAGGGCATTAGATGACAGGTCTCTTTCTTCATTGATGACATCTTTGCCTTTGAGTATTGCGCCTTTAATGCCATAAGTCCCTTTTTTATAGCCGCCGACCACCACATTCTCCAAAGCTGTCATCTCGGGAAAGAGCCTTATATTCTGGAATGTGCGCGCAATCCCTTTTGAGGTTATGGTATGCGGTTTAAGGCCGTGTATTTTTTCGTCGTTAAAGACAATCTCGCCCTTTGTAGGATGATACATACCTGTAATGCAGTTAAAAAAGGTGGTTTTGCCGGCGCCATTCGGTCCGATAAGGCTGACAATCTCTCCCTGTTTTATTGACAGGTCAATGCTGTCAATGGCAGTGAGTCCGCCAAAGGTCTTGGTGAGGTTTTGGGTTTGAAGAAGCATAAAATGAAATTTACGATTTTAGATTTGGGATTTTAGATTTTTAAATCGTAATTCGCAAATCGTAGATCTAAAATCAGCAGATTCTCGGCAATGGGTCGTCAACCGGCATATCCAGAATCCTTGTCCCGCCGTATGGTGTTTTAAGATAAACACCGTGCTTCTCTTTGCCAGCAACTTCGCCGATTATAGATGCGTTTTGGCCAAGAGAGTCATTACGCAACACCCTTAAGATATTCTCAGCATCATCTTTTGCCGAAACAATAACAACCTTTCCCTCATTTGCAATATAAAATGGGTCAAGGCCGAGCATTTCGCAAATTCCTTTTACATCATCCCTTACAGGTATTGCCTCCTCATTAATTACAATCCTCAGGTTTCCATCTTCTGCAATCTCATTTAAGATTGCTGCCAGCCCACCCCGTGTTGGGTCGCGCATAAATTTGATGAGGCCGGCCTTTAATATCTTCTCTATGAGTCCATTTAATGCAGCGCAATCGCTTTCTATTGTTGATTCAAAATCAAAACCCTCTCTCTTGGAAAGCACTGCTATACCGTGATCGCCAAGAGTGCCGCTTAATATTATCTTGTCGCCAACAGCAATCTTGTCTATGCTGAGTTCTATGCTGTTTTCAACAATGCCAATACCTGCTGTATTTATATAGATATTGCTTTGACTCTCTGACCCCTGCTTACTGCCCCCGATAGAACCATTCGGGGGCAGGCCTGCAGTGGCAGGCTCTTTTACTCTTTGACTTTTTTCTATAACCTTTGTATCACCTGTTATAACCTCTACGCCTGCCTTATCAGCAGACTCTTTGATGGACAACGTGATAGCCTCCAAATCCTTCAATGAAAAGCCCTCTTCGATAATAATTCCACATGAAAGGTATAACGGCCTTGCCCCGACAACTGACAGGTCATTTACCGTGCCGCATACAGCGAGCTTTCCTATGTCACCGCCGGGGAAGAAAATAGGCTTTACCACAAAGGAATCGGTAGTTAAGGCAAGTTTTGAGCCGTTCAGTTCAAATACAGCCGAATCGCCAAGGGGTGCAAGTTTCGGGTTATTAAGATGTTTTAAAAAGAGATTCTTTATCAAATCCCTCGCAAGCCTTCCCCCCCCGCCATGGCCGATGGATATGGTGTCTTTCATATTAAATATCCCCAAAATAAATCATGCTGCCCAATCAGCACAAAGCAACTCTGCCTGCTCCAACACTGTTTTTGTCGCTTGCTCCTGTTTGTCAGGAGGATAGCCATATTTTCGCAAAATTCGTTTGACCATCGTTCTTAACTTCGCCTTTACGCCCTCCTTAACAGTCCAGTCTATTGTAACATTCCTTCGCACAGTTTTAACCAGCTCCCTTGCTATATTTCTCAGCGTCTCATCTCCAAGCACCTTTACTGCGCTGTCATTAGTCTCAAGCGCATCATAGAATGCCAGCTCATCTTCTGTAAGATTCAGTTTCTCGCCTCTCTTGTGCGCCTCACGCATTTCTTTTGCAAGCTCAATAAGCTCCAAAATTACCTGAGCCGCAGTTATTGTGCGGTTCTGATATTTTCTGATTGTCTGCTCAAGCATCTCGGCAAACGACCTTGACTGCATAAGATTCCTTTTTGTCCTTGCCTTAATTTCATCATTAAGCAGCTTCTTTAAGACTTCAAGCGCAAGGTTCCGTTGGGGCATATGACGGACCTCTTCCAGAAATTCATCAGAAAGTATTGATATGTCTGGTTTCTTCAAGCCGGCAGAGGCAAAAATATCAATAACCCCATCAGAAGCAACAGCCTTTGAAACAATCTGCCTCACAGCAGAATCAAGCATATCCGGGCTTTTGCCTCCGTCAGTAGTGTTTTTTGCAAGCGCAGAGCGAACAGTTTGAAAAAATCCGACACCGTCCCTGATTTCAATTGTCTTTTCATGCGGAACTGAAAGGGCAAATGCCTTTGAAAGCTCTGTAACAGCCTGCATAAACCTCTTTCTTCCGTCATCAAGGGAGAGGATATGCTCCATAGCCCCTTTTACAATAGTGATTTTTTCAGCAGGAGCTCCTCTAAAAAATCCTGAATAATCAAATCTGTGCATTATTGATGAGATAATCTCATATTTCTCAAGCATTACAGCCACTGCCTCATCCTGCGGTATGCCTGTCATTTCACGGTTTCTTTCAGTGTAGTCAGAAAGCGCCTTTTTCAGTTCATCGGCTATGCCGAGATAATCAACAACAAGTCCGCCCGGCTTATCTTTAAATACCCTGTTCACCCTTGCAATAGCCTGCATAAGCCCATGCCCGCGCATGGGTTTGTCAATATACATAGTGTGAAGGCAGGGGACATCAAAGCCGGTCAGCCACATATCACGGACAATTACGAGCTTAAAAGGATGCTCAGGCTTTTTTCTGAAATAATTTGCCAGTTTCTCTCTCCGCGCCTTGTTTCTGATATGTTGCTGCCACTGGACAGGGTCAGAGGCAGAGCCTGTCATAACAACCTTTAAAAACCCCTGAGCATCATCCTCGTTATGCCACCCGGGTCTAAGTTTTATAAGGGCATTATATAAATCAACACAGATGCGCCTGCTCATGCAGACAATCATGCCCTTGCCGTCCATAGCATCAAGCCTGCTCTCAAAATGCCCCACAATATCCTTTGCCACTAATCCTATTCTTTTCTCTGTCCCAACCATTGCCTCCAATTGCGCCCATTTCCGCTTGAGTTTTTCCTTTGTTGTGATTTCTTCATTTTCCGTTACCTCTTCAAATTCAGGGTCTATCTTTGGACGTTCTTCCTCTTTCAGTTCAATCTTTGCAAGCCTTGCCTCATAAAAGATGCGCACTGTAGCGCCATCCTCAGCTGCCTGCTGTATATCATAGACGCTGATATAATCGCCAAAAACAGCAGGCGTGCTTCTGTCTGACAGTTCCAGCGGCGTGCCGGTAAACCCGATAAATGACGCATTGGGAAACGCATTTCTCATATGCCGCGCAAAACCATCTATAAAGTCATATTGACTGCGGTGCGCCTCATCAGCAATAACAACAATATTTCTTCTATCAGATAATTTTGGAAAGTCGCTATTTTTTTCAGGCAGAAATTTCTGGATGGTTGTGAACACCACGCCGCCTGATGCTGTCTGAAGGAGTTCTTTTAAATGCCCCCTGCTTTCAGCCTGAACAGGCGTTTGGCGGAGCAAGTCCCTGCATCTTGAAAAAGTCCCGAACAACTGGTCGTCAAGGTCATTGCGGTCTGTTAAGAGGACAAGGGTTGGATTTTCCATCGCAGGGCGCTGAATAACCTTTCCTGCATAAAATGCCATAGTAAGGCTTTTCCCGCTCCCCTGTGTATGCCATATAACGCCAACACGTTTGTCGCCATTTGGAGAAGACGCCTTTACAGTATATTCAACCGCTTTATTAACTGCATGAAATTGATGATATGCCGCCATCTTCTTTACAATCTCAGAGCCGTCAACTTCAAAGACAAGGAAGTATCTTAGCAAATCAAGTAATCTCCGCCTCTCAAAGATTCCCTTAATCATCACCTCAATCTCAGGCAGACCTTTTGGGGCAAGGTCTTCTCCTGTTATTGTCCGCCATGGCAGAAACCATTCCCAGTCAGAAGTCAAAGTCCCTGCCCTTGACTCTATGCCATCAGAAACAACGAGTATCCCGTTATAATGGAAAAGAGAGGGTATCTCATTTTTATATGTCTGCAATTGATTAAATGCATCCTTAATAGTTGCATTCTCATCAGCAGGATTTTTAAGTTCAATGACTCCTAATGGAAGACCATTCAGAAAGACAACGATATCAGGCCGTCTGTTACTTTGTCCCTCAACTACAGTAAACTGATTTACTGTTAGCCAGTCGTTGTTATCAGGCTTTTCAAAGTCTATAAGCCAGACTATATCGTGGATGATTTCTTCGCCCACGATACCCTCACCCTCCGCTTCGCTTCTCCCTCTCCCACTGGGAGAGGGTGGGGGTGAGGGTTGCCGTCGGTATTCCACTGGAATACCATCAGTAAGCATTTTATGAAACCGTTGATTATTTGCAGATAGCAGAGGTGATTCATGAACAGCCCCCGTTAATTTACGGAAGGCATCCTCTATTGCCTCAGCAGGTATAGAGGGATTGATTTTTGCCAGTGCAGAGCGGAGCCTGTTTTCCAGAATTACATCACTGTAACTTTTACGCTCAGATAACAACTCACAGGGAGCAATATCCGGCCCATTGAGGATGGAGTATCCCAACCCCTTGAACCAATCAAGCGTTGCCTGTTCAATAATGGATTCGGTAATATTCAAGTCTTTGTCCTTGCCTGCTGCCGCGCATGATAAAGCCTTTCAGTGAATCCGCCCTCAGTAAGGAATTGTTGTTCAAGTTTCTGTAACTGCCTGCCCAAAAGATAACTGGCTTGGTTAATCAGACAAATCAGCGTGTTCGCCGCAACCTCAGGCGAAGCTGTCGCAATGCCATAAGGGTCTGGTGCGTCAGACTTGTCAGACCTGTCCGAACCAGTCGACTGATATTTTCTCCTCACTGCAAGAGCCTCCGCTGAATCCTTTGCCCAAATGCGCAAACCCCGCTGCCGAAGAAAGGCTTGATAATCAAGGAGCAGTTCTTCCAGACTTGCACGGGCAACACCGGTTAGCTTGAGTTCGGTCTTCTTTGAGGTTGCTGATGCCATACTCCCCTCGGCAATGTTTTGCACGCCACTGCGCGCCGCCTGCACCATCTGGTCATGCGTCCGAGACCGCTTATCAATGAAACGATTACAAAATACCACAGTGGCATCATAGACAATCTCCGCAGTCTGATAGGATTTCAGCTTGCGGTATCCGCCGTGAGGGGGGATGAGAGAAGGTTTTGGGTTTTTATTGTCCATCACACCGTCTCCACAAACATCTCCGCATCCTTCACCCTTATCTCCCCTGACAACAGCTTCGGCAGCAAGGCGTCACGGATAGAGGTGAGAGTGCGAGATTGAACGCTATTTACAATCTTATTTTCTATTAATGGAGACATTATCGTGTCCATTGCTTTCAAAAGATTAGGTGGAGGGACAAGCACCTTCGCTGCTGCAAGATGATGACGCTGGATGTGTCCCATCGTTGTTGCTTTACCTGCTGCAATGGTTTGAAAATCCGGCAAATACTGCTTTGTCCATAAATAATAAAACCATCTTGGATACAGATTTGATGTTACTTTAAAAAGGTGCTGATTTAAAGCACCGCACCCTCCACACCAAATAACTACTTCAAGACTACCAGACCATGAAAATAATACATCTCCATCCTTAACCACATAGGCAGGGTCAATTTTAGCACTTGCTTTATCACTACCTTCGGTACTGTCTTTTCTTAATTGTGCTATTTTTATCACCGGCAGAAATTCATCATCTTCTGGCGGGAATTTCTGTAGTGCTAATCCATTTAGATAGTTTGCTATCTCATCAAGGTTTTTTACCCTCCACCCCTTCGGAATCTTGCCGAGCGGGGAGTCCTGCCATTCTTTATGATGGCCGAGGCCGGGGATGGGGTCGAAGTCCACAAACCACGACTTGAAGAGCGCCCTTGCCATAGCCTCAAGCGTCTCGTTCATCTTTCTGTTCAACTCAATCTTATCATCCATCGCGCCGAGGATTGAGGCAATGGCCTTTTGTTCAGGGAGAGGGGGAATAAAAATTGTCCTTGAATGTGCAGCATTACGGTTTAATCCAGGAACTGCACTGTCAGCGTTCATATGTTCTAACCCCAAAGAACGGAGCAAATAATAGACATAACGGATTTCTCTTTCAGGCTTGCTTTCTATATAAAAAGTCGTATCAATAGGCCAAAATGGACTTTTAGAAAAATGAACAGCACCAACTGTACCTTTCCTACCAATAATAACTCCTGCATTATTAACTAAAACCTCGTTGTGCATTCCTATAACACCATTAGAACCAAAAACTGGTATATGGCCACTTTGATGGCGTGATTTTTCAGGCAATCCTTTCCCATATAAAAACGGGGCAAAATCTCCCAATGTCATTTCCTTCCACTTATCTCCCATTCCTAATTCTCCACACCTATTTTTGTCCAGCAACCTGCTGGACGATTACGGCGTAACCTGTAGGTATTTTTATGGTCTTAACTTTATCTCCCATTCCCCAACCCCTTCAAATTTCCCATGCGTGTTTTGGCATTTTCATCTTATTTAAGAAATCCAATCTTCCTTTTCTTTGGCTCAGGCGGAATCATAAGCTGCCGAATAGCATTGAAAATAGCTTTTATTTCATCGTCATGTTTTTCTATCTTCCGTTCAAGCTGTGCTAATTTATGAGCGAGTTCTTTATTCGTAGAGATCATTTCCCGCAGTTTGACAAAGGCTCGCATTATATGAATGTTGACCTCAATTGCTCTTTCGCTGTTGAGTACTGATGAAAGCATGGCAACGCCCTGTTCGGTGAAAACATAAGGTGGATACTTTCTGTGTTGTCCTCGGCCTTTCTTTAAGGTCACAATTTGTGACCTTAAAGCTGCAACCTGCTGATAATTAAGCTGAAACATGAAATCTGAAGGGAAACGTTTCAAGTTGCGCTTAACTGCCTGCAGCAATACTTTTGTAGCAACGCCATAGAGCTCTGCAAGGTCGCTGTCAAGCATGACCTTATTACCACGAACAAGATATATCTTTCTTTCAATTGCTTCAACAGGAGTCAATATTGTCATCTGCCCTCCATTTCCGGTTAAATATTGGTTGCCCTCAGGCTAACAAGTGGTCACAAACTGTGACCACCTATATTTTGTGTAAAGTAAAACCTAATTTCACTTTACACAAAGCAAGTTGTGTCCATTCAACTTGTCACAACACCTCTTTTTTAAATAAATTGTGAAGATTAGCCCTTATCAACCCCTCAAGTTTTACACTTTCTGCAAACTCTTCTTCCAATTTTGCTGTCAGCCGCTTCATTTTCTCATTAAATGGCTCATCGTCTTCTTCTATGTCTTCAGCGCCCACATATCTTCCGGGTGTGAGGACATAACCGTGGGAGCGGATTTCTTCAATATTAGCACTTTTGCAGAAGCCGGGGATGTCTTTGTAAATATACCCCTCACCCCAACCCTCTCCCGCAAGGGGAGAGGGTGCTTTTTCGGTGCCCTCTCCAGCAGTGTGAAGAGAAGTTGATGAGCGCCATGAGTGATAAGTCTGTGCAATTCTTTTTATCTCATCATCAGAAAATTCCCTGTGGGTTCTATCTATCAAATGCCCCATCTTGCGAGCGTCTATGAATAAAGTTTCTCCCCTTCGGTCTCTAAACCTGCTGTTTTTCTTATTCCGTGTGATAAACCAGAGACAGGCAGGAATCGGCGTTGTATAGAAAAGTTGGCCAGGCAGGGCTACCATGCAGTCAACCAAATCAGCCTCAATTATATTTTTGCGGATTTCTCCTTCCCCTGACTGGTTTGAAGACATAGAGCCATTTGCAAGGACAAAGCCTGCAATGCCGTTTGGCGAGAGATGATGTATGAAGTGCTGAACCCATGCAAAATTGGCATTGCCCACTGGTGGAGCGCCATATTTCCATCGCACATCGTCTCTGAGTAATTCCCCTTTCCAGTCGCTTACATTAAAAGGTGGATTTGCAAGGATGAAGTCTGCCCTAAGGTCTTTTTGAATGTCCTGCCTGAATGTATCTGCGTGGTGATGACCGATATTGCCTTCAATTCCTCTTATAGCAAGGTTCATATTGCAGAGGCGCCATGTTGTAGGGTTGGATTCCTGACCATATATGGAAATATCGCCTTTTCTGCCGCCATGGGCTTCTACAAATTTTTCTGACTGGACAAACATACCGCCTGAGCCGCAGCAAGGGTCATACACCCTGCCTTTGTATGGCTCTATCATTTCAACAAGGATTTTTACGACCGATTGAGGGGTATAGAATTCACCACCGCCCTTGCCCTCTGCTGATGCAAAGCGGCCAAGAAAATATTCATACACACGGCCAAGAATATCCTTTGAACGGCTTTCTGCATCGCCGAGCCCGATTGTTGCAATAAGGTCTATGAGTTCGCCGAGGGTATGTTTATCAAGGGTAGGGCGAGCATAATCTTTTGGCAGGACACCTTTTAATTTTGGATTTTCTTTCTCAATAACAACCATTGCATCATCAATGATTTTGCCTATGGTAGGCTGTTTGGCATTCGCCTGAAGATATGTCCAACGGGCATCTTTTGGAACCCAGAAGATATTCTCAGAGAGATATTCATCCCTATCTTCTACAATGCCATACCTTGCCTCAGGGTCTTTAACATAGTATTCGCTTGATGGGTCTTTTGCCGATGATTCCAACTGTCTGCGCCTTTCTTCAAAGGCATCGGAGATGTATTTGAGAAATATGAGACCAAGGACTACATGCTTATACTCTGCGGGATCCATATGTCCACGCATCTTATCCGCAGCCTGCCAGAGCTTTTCCTCAAAGCCGAGGTTGCCGCCGTTGGAGGTTTTCTTTTTACCTGTCTGCACAGGCAGGGAGGTCTCTTTTTGTTTTATCATAAAGCGGAAATGTATTGTGATACATTAAAATAATTGCAAATTTTTTGCGTCTTATATAAGCTATCTGAAAACAGGCAAAAAGTCTATAGGTTCTTAGTCTAAAAGTCTTAGTCTAAAAGCGGTGGATTGGTTTGATTGTAGACTATAATTTTGGAGGATAAATATGAATTTTACACAAACATTTCAGCAGGCTGAGAAAAGAAGATAAGCCTCTCAATTCAATGAAGCAATAGACCTGTATATTAAAGCAAAGGAGTTAAGCAATCCTTTTACCAGTGCACAACTGTCATGTCTTCTTGCCCTTGGAGACTGTTACAGAATGGTTGTGGCGTATGAGAAGGCGAAAAAAAGCTACGAGCACACCCATAAAATTGCCATTGCCGTTTCCGATAAAGGCCTTGCCGCAGATTCTCTGGTCGGCCTCGGTCTCACTTTGCGGGGTATTGGAAGACATAAGCAAGTCTTAAGTATATTTGCCAAGAGCCAGCGCATCTATGAAATAGCAAAGGATAAGGCAGGGCTTGCCTTTCTGCTCTGGGCAAAGGCAGGGCTTACAGGATAAAGGGGGATTTGGAAAAGGCCATACAAACATTTAAGCAGGCGATAAGCAGATTTACAGCCATGAAAGATACATCAGGCATTGGCTATTGCCTATGCGGTCTTGGGGGCGCATCGCGGGTGTTAGGCAGGACAGATGATTCTTACAGATACTACTCAAAGGCGAATGAAATTTTCAGGGGCTTGAAAGATTTTGAGGATGAAGCCGGGGCGGCAAAAGTGGAGCGGATTCTGGAGCAGGCTGAAAACGGCAGAATCCGCCTTGCTATGAGCATTATCAACTGGGGCGAGGTCTACTATTCTCTGTATCGCTCCAAGGGAAAAGAAAAGGCGGAGGAGGCTTTGCTTATCATGGAACAATTGCCCATCGGGTTGGTTGATGTAGACAAAGGCATCGCGTATCAGGCGGCGCAATTCAAGGCAAACCATGCCATAGCCTTTGGCAATTGTTTTGCCGCTGCCCTTGCGCTGCGCATGGATTATCCGATGGTTACCGGCGATAAGGAATTTGAGAAACTGGGAGATAAGGTTAATGTTGAATGGATATGGGAATCTCCATCCTTAATCCGCTACCACGAAAGTAGGCCCCACCCCTTGTGCTTCTATCCTGTTTTTAAGCCTTTCAGCCTCTTTCAAAACGGCTGCTCCGCCAACCCTGACCCTGTAAAAAATCATATCGCCCCTGTTGTATTCGGTTATTGAAACATTGCTGTAGCGCTTAAGCAGGCTGCCCCTCAGATTTATTGCATTGGATTTTACCGTGAATGCGCCTACCTGCACCATAAAGTTCCCTTTTTGGTAATCCTTTGTTACAAGCTTATCCCCAACAGTATCTCCAAGAGCTGCTATCTTAACTTTGGCAGTGCCGCTCTCTGCAATGCCCACTTCCGAGGCTGCTTTGTAAGAAAGGTCAATAATCCTCCCTTTCACAAAAGGCCCCCTGTCATTGACCCTGACAATGGCCTCTTTTCCATTATCAAGCCTTGTGACCTTTACATAGGTGTTCAGGGGAAGAGTCTTGTGGGCGGCAGTCATGGCATACATGTTATAGGTTTCTCCATTTGAGGTCTTTTTGCCGTGAAAGTCCTTGCCATACCATGATGCAATTCCCTCTTCTTCATACCCATCTGATGAATCAACGGGAGAGTACCACTTGCCGTCAATTTGATATGCCCTTTGAGTTCCTTGCTTTGTATAATACCCCTGAGGCGGACGAGATGCGCATCCTGCAAATAATAATAACGTAAAGAGAATAAGCATGGATTTTAGACTTGAAATGAGAGAGAAATTTTCCATTCTGCTTAACCGGGACAGGCCTAACAAACAAGATAAAGGACAAGATTCTTACGACTTATTGTTTTTTATTTCTCCACATAGCACCCCAGCGCCGGTTTACTTCCCTCAAAAGTAGCATTTGTCTTCAGTAGCCAGTCTTGTTTAACCCTAAAGCCATCTGGGTTTGCGTAGTATGAATCTACTGCTTCCCTCATGACCTTTGTCATGGCAGCCACATATGCCTTTGTCCTTTGTCGGCCTTCGATCTTCAAGGCATCAACGTCTGCGTCTATTATCCTTGGAATTATTTCAAGGATATTCAGAGATTCAGGTTCTTCAAAGGCATAGCTGTATTCGCCGGACTCGGTAACATAACGGCCTTTACAGCAGGTGGGATATGGCGAGGTTTCATCTTGTCCGAGTTCATTTAAAACAACATCATTTAAAGTAATCTTGAGCTTTTTGTCTTGGTTTATAAATCTCACAAATCTTGATGGCGAGCATGCGCCTTCCGTATTAGTCGATGCGCCGGTAACAAAGCTGGAAAGATAACACCTCCCCTCTATGTTTATGCATAGCCCTCCCAGGGCAAACACCTCAAGTTCTACATCTGTCTTGGCTCTTAAGTCCTTGATCGCGCGCACGGTCAGAACCCTTGGCAAAACTACCCTTTTTATGCCAAAGTGTTTTTTGTAGAAATTTATGGATTCGTAATTTGAGCTGCTTGCCTGAACGCTCAGATGGATATTTACATGAGGATATTTATCCCTTGCATATTTTAATATGCCAAGATTTGCAATGATAATGGCATCTGCATTTAATTTAATTGCATTGTCAACAGATTTATACCACTGCTGATAAGTATCCATCTGCGGAAATGTGTTGACCGCAAGATAAACCTTTTTTCCCAGCTTGTTGGCATAATCAATGCCTTGTCTCAATTCATCGTGGGTAAAATTCAGCCCCTCAAAATTGCGGGCATTGGTGGCGTCGTTAAACCCTGTGTAAACTACATCGGCGCCGTTGTCAATTGCGGCCTTTAATGAAGGAAGATTTCCTGCCGGGCAGATAAGCTCTATTTTTTTCATATAAAATATACCGTTTTTATACTAATCAGAATATATCACTACCGCAATTTTTTCAACACATTTCCAACGTTTTAAGGTAAATCATTGAAACCACTTGACAAAATCACGCATAATTCTGTTATAATAATTCCCAAAACACATCTCAAAAAAGGGGATAAGGATGGGATACAAACAGTTTGATACGAATATGACATTTGCAGACATATCATTAGCAAGCAATGGGAAATAACCGAAACCTAAAGAGATTGGAAAAGATAAATAAGGCAATAGACTGATGTTACAGATACAAAGAAAAGAGATGAAGTTAAGAAACTGATTGAGTTTATATGCAAAGAGATATTATTCTGATTTAAAAGGAAAGGTTTTATTTTTTAGACGACAGATATTATATGGGAGGCCTTATGTTCCATATAGCAGACCCAAAGGATATAAAATCTGGCAAAACAACTGATGTATATTTTGCCAGAACCGTAGAGATACTTAATAAAAAAGGTATTGATAAATGGGTAAGGGCTGAGTTTTTTGCAAAAAATCTTCCTAATGACTGGCAGTGGGCTGTGCTGGCTGGCATAGAAGAGGTTGCTTATTTAATGCAAGGAAAACCTGTAAATATCCGAACATTTAACGAAGGCGCTATCTTCAAACCCTTTGAGCCTGTTATGGAGATAGAGGGGATGTATACGGATTTTTCTGTGTTTGAAACAGCCATGCTCGGGCTTATATGTCAGGCAACAGGTGTTGCAACAAAGGCGGCGCGGATAAGGCTTGCTGCCGGCGAAAGGATGGTGGTGAGCTTTGGCGCAACCGCAGGATGCACCCTGCGGTTGCGCCAATGATAGAACGCGCCGCATACATAGGCGGGTGCGACGGAGTTGCAGTTATTTTAAGCGCAGAGCTTATTGAGACGGACCCGATGGGCACCATGCCTCATGCCCTGATACTGATTCTCGGAGATACTGTTGAAGCGATAAAGGCATTTGATGAAGTGATAGATAAAAAGGTGAAACGGGTTGCGCTCATTGATACATTTAATGATGAAAAATTTGAGGCAATCCGTGTTGCAGAGGCAATGAAGGGAAGGCTCTATGCAGTAAGGCTTGATACACCTGCGTCAAGGAGGGGAAATTTCTACCGCATCTTTGAAGAGGTGCGTTGGGAGCTGGATTTGCGCGGATTTAAAGATGTAAAGCTCTTTGCCAGCGGCGGGCTTGATGAAAAGGAGGTTATGGAGCTTAAACCATTAGTAGATGCCTTTGGCGTTGGCACATGCATAAGCAATGCGCCGGTTGTGGACTTTGCAATGGATATAATGGAGATACAAGGCAAGCCCATGGCAAAGAGGGGCAAATGGTCAGGCGCAAAAGATATTCTCAGGTGCAGAAAATGCGGCAATGACAAAATCGCTCCTTTAAAAGGTGTTCCCAAGCAGGAGATTGGGAACAAGAAATGCGCTTGCGGTGGAAATTACCAAGGACTTTTGCAGCCATTGATTCACAAAGGAAAGGTTGTAAGAAAGTTGCCAAAGCCAAAGGCTCTCAGGGAGCATGTTGTAAAGCAGCTTGGGAACGTATCGTTATTGCCGGTTAAATAAAAACATTGGTTTACTCCGAAAATACATTTATAACCTATTGATTTGTATAGACTCGTAGGGTGGGCTGTGCCCATCGTAAACATTGTCCTTTGTAATGGTGGGCAAAGCCCACCCTACTATTTTCATCCTCCTTTGTGAGCCAATGGCTCGTGAGGGTTTGTCCCAAAAATCAATGTTTTTGGGTTCAGCCTACAATGCAGCATACAATTCATCTACAACATCTTTATACTTTTCCTCCACAACCTGTCTTTTTATCTTCAAGGTGGGGGTAAGTTCGCCGGCATCTTGTGTAAATTCGGGTATCAGGGCAAATCTTCTTATCTGCTCAAATCTTGCCAAATCCTTTAGCATCTTGTGGATTATATCTTCATAAAACCTGTAAATCCTTCTGTCATTTATCAGTTCTTTATCATTATCATATGAAATTTTCATACCATTGCAATATTCCTTTAATCTTTCCAGTTCTGGAACTATCAGGGCAACAAGATGAGGTTTTTTATCGCCAAAAATGACGACATCCTTTATATATTTATCCTGCTTTAAAAGGGCAGGCTTGTTTTTAAATTCTTCCACCCTATCCTGAAACATGAGAGGCAAGTTTTCAGTTTTGTTTTTCAAAAATGTCCACCTTCCCCTTTAGGCCAGAAGATATTGTTACCTTCCCATCCGCCCCTATTATCAATCCTTCCACAACAGGAAGTTCTTGAATCAGCTTCATGCCTTTATCTGGCCCCATTATAAATACTGCGGTTGATAGGGCATCTGCAGTAGTTGGGTCATCTGCTACAATTGTCACAGCCATTGATTTGTTGGCTGGAAAACCGGTGGCCGGGTCCATGATGTGGTGGTATCTCTTGCCGTCTTTTATAAAAAATCGTTCGTAATCGCCTGATGTGCTGACTGCTTTATTAGAAACTTTGACGGCGCCAATAATCTTATCCTTATTGCGCGGGTCCTGAATGCCTATAAGCCATGGAGCGCTGGCCGGTTCATTAAACATCGCCATATCGCCGCCCGCATGTATAATCCCTCTTTTAATGCCAAGTTTCTTTAATACCTCAGCTGCCCTGCCAATGATATACCCTTTTGCAATGCCGCCAAGGTTTATCTTCATTCCCTGTTTTGCCAGTTTGACCGTAGAATTTTTTTTATCAACTATTATACTATGAAAATCTATAAGCGGAAGAAGCCTTTTAACCTCTTTGGTGGATGGTGTAGTCAGTTCTCCTTTATCATCTTTTGTAAAATGCCAGACCTTTCCCAAGACGCCCATGGTTATATCAAATGCGCCGTTTGTAATTCGAGATACATTCAGGGATGTTTCTATTACCTCAAGCGTTTCATTGGAAATTGCCGCAGCCTTTTTTCCTGCCGATGCATTTATCCTGTCAACATCGCTATCCTTTTTGTAATAGCTCATTATATTTTCAAACCTTTTAATCTCATCAAACGCAGCCTCTGCCGCCCTGTTCAATCTTACCTCATCATCGCCCACAAGAGTAATCTCTATAATAGTCCCCATAAGGGTTCTGGTATATTTTATCTCCGAAGGTTTTTTGTTATAAATAGCTATTGCGGTAATTGTAAAAACCAGCACGGTTATTGCAATAGTAAGCGCCTTCTTATCGCTATTCTTTTTGTGATTGCTCATGAATGAAAATGGGTTTAGATAGATTTACTTCGTTAGAAAGGGAGGTTCCCAAATTAGAGAGAGATACAATATTGTGCTTTCAACAGTAAACTCAAACGGGTTTGTAAAAATGCAATAATGGTTCAAATTTTAAGATTGAAAGGTTTCCAACCGCAGTTAAAATTCTTCTTCTTCGACTTCTGTCTTTTCCAGCATGGGCAGCCCATGTTCTTCCTCATACCGTTTTCTGGCGCCTTTTTCTCTTTCATCTTTTGATTTGCAATCTATGCAGACTTTTGTAAAAGGCATGGCCATAAGCCTTCCTTCGGTTATAGATTCGCCGCATTCATCGCAAAGCCCGTAACTTCCATTTTCAATACGTATAAGGGCTTCTTCTATCTCTGCCAGCTTTTCCCTGTCTCTGTCGCCAAGTATGAGGGTTAATTCTCTATCCCTCTCATTGCTTGCAATGTCGTAAATATCACCAATCTCTAATTTAAGAGAATTGCTCTCATTCTTTATCTTTTCAGCTACTTCTGCCAGCAGCTCTTCTTTGGCCTTTAGAAGTTTTTTTGTAATTTCTTTTTTAAAAGACCCCTTCGGTCTGAGGTTGGCAGGCGGCGTATGCTTTGGCAAAACTTTGACAGTGGATTTTTCACTGCTTTTTCTTGCAATGTTTTTTTGTTTGCCCCTTGAGTTGCTCATAGGTTTAGCCTTTTTTATTTTTGTTGCAACTTTCTTTGTTTCTACCTTTAGTTTCTTTTTCTTTGAGTTCGCCATAATGGGTTATGTAATATACACGAAATTTTTTTATTGTCAATTGAAAATTAATTAAGCGGTTCTCATCGCTCGCAGAGGATTTGCGAATGTTTATAAAGGTTGCTCTCAATGCCTTTCACAAGCAAAATATTGACAGCGGGGCTATTTTTCACATATCCAATCTTGGCTTGCCCTCGAATGTTTCTATCGGTGGCATCCATTCCACGAAAATATACAAAGCCAATAAATTAGCCTGCAAGGCGCTGAAAGGGAAGGGTGTGCAATCGTGGATAAGGGTCATCTATGCATATCACGGAGAAGAGGACTGGATAGAGTTTATTGAGATTTATTATAAGGTGGATAAGGAAAGTGAAGATAGGGAGAGGATATTGAGGAATTATAAAAAATAAGCTGCCTTGCCACAGGATGAGAGAGATAGAAGGGCTGTGGAGAGGTTCAACAGGGACGGTGAAGGGTAAAGGGGTTGGGATTGCAAGGGGTGAGAGGAATAAATCTGGCTCGCCTTTCTTTTTTAGCTATAGAATAAGCCAATATTATGATATAGAATTTATAAAGCAGCAAGTAAGGAGGTCTGTTTTATGAAAGAAGCAGTAATGAAACTGCAGATTGAAAGTCTGGAGCAGCAATTGAAGGCGCTGAAGTCGAAAATTATTGCTCCTAAAAAAGGAAAGTTCTTATCGGATTTATATGGAGTCTATGAGGGTAAAATGGATATATCTCTTGAAGAGATCAAAAAATATGAATACTCCTTTAAGAACAAGATATGACCTATATTGTTGACACCCATATACTTATATGGTTTTTAGATAAGAACAATAGATTAAAGCCGCAGCGCCGTCAAATTCTTATAAACAAAGGCAACAACTTTGTCTTTCCCGCCATTGTGCTTGCAGATATCAAGCGCCTCATTTCAATCAAACGTATCAATATAGATTTCGATATGGTTTTAGAATACCTCAGTGAATCTGAAACTGCGTTGTTTACCCTGTGGACGAAGACATTGTTGAAAAGATGCCTGACAGCCTCAATATCCACGATGCTTTGATAGTTGGGACAGGTCTTGTTTACAAGAATATATTGAGAGAGGAAGTAAGCATACTTACAGAAGACGAAGAAATAGCAACATCTGGAATCCTTCCTGTCATTTAAAAGCAGCGGCGTAGGATGGACTGTGCTTGCCGGATGAGGAAGATGGAAAGGCTGGTAGAAAGGTTCCGCAGGGATGGTGAAGGGTAAAGGGGTTGGGGTGACGAGGGTGAGGGGAATAAAGCAGTCGCCTTTCCCCCTGCTTATCATGGATGTCCCTCATTTCTTACGGATTGCATAAGCGGATGCTTTATGAGCGCTTACGAAGCCAAGACCCATTTGGCTCAAATACTGGAGAGGGTCAAAAAAGGAGAACAATACACCATTACCAAACACGGCTCGCCCATAGCCCTGCTGGTTCCGGTGGAGCCTCCCAAAAAGAAAGATTTGCGGACAGTTATAGATGAGTTGAAGCGGTTTAATAAAGGATACACGAGCGGCATAACCATCAGGAAGATGATCGAAGAGGGGCGCAGGTGAAATCGCTGGTTATAGACAATTCCGTGGTTATGGCATGGTATTTTGAAGATGAGGCGAGTTCCTACACGGAAGCCGTTCTGGAAAGTCTCGGCAAATATGAATGTATCGTGCCATCGGTATGGCCTCTTGAGGTTGCAAATACGCTCATCGTATCCGAAAGGAGAGGCAGAAGCACTGAGGCAAGGGCGGCGCGGTTTATCAGCCTGCTCGGCTCTTTGCCCATCCACGTGGATGTTCAAACCTCAAGGCATGCCCTTTCCGAAACTCTTCAGCTTGCCAGAGAGCATAAGTTGTCCTCTTACGATGCATCATATCTTGAGCTTGCCATGCGCGAAGGCGCGCCCATAGCCACACAGGACAAGGCATTAAGAAGGGCCGCGCTAAAGTGCGGTGTCAGGATATTTAAGGGATTAAATTAAGATAAGGTGTAAATATGAGAAAAAGCAAGGTGTTAGGTTTTGATGAGATTATGAGCATCTATGATGAATTATTTCCTGACAGAAAAGGAGTAAGGATTGATGTGCTGCTAAAGTCTGTTACCCGGAAAACAGTAGCCGAAAGACTTAAAGAGTCCATCCGGCTTTCGGAAGAACTCGTATGGAAAAGACCCTCAAAGAGATAATCAAAATTCTTGGACATACCGGAGACGTAAAAGCGTATGCCCTTATAGGCGGGTTGGCTGTCGGCGGCTGGGTTGCGCCAAGGGCGACAAAGGACATAGATATACTGGCTGATTTATCTGTTACTAACCGCTCCACAATTGAAGAAGTCCTGAAGAAGCTCTTAACATCAGGTTTTAAAGGAAGCCTCGAAATAGGAGGCCCGGAAGATGATATAAAATTCTGCATAAAGGCCATATCAACTGAAGAGGTTCCTGTTGATATAATATTTGCAATCAGGAAATGGGAAGCGGAGATAGTTAAAGAAGGCATGGCGGTTGAGGTGTTGAAGGGCGTCTCCATTCCTCTGGTCAGGCCGGAAGGTTTGATAGCGCTTAAGCTGAAGGCGGGTAGCTTTCAAGACATCGCAGATGCATCAAAGCTTTTAGTCGAAGCCGAGTATGATTTAAAAAGATTGCGTAATCTGGCAAAGAGGGCAAGAGTTGATAAAAGGCTCGAAAGGCTGATGGAAAAGTTAGGTCTGGCGTGAGGTGCCAGAAAGGCTGTCATAGCCCACCGGATGAGAGAGATAGAAGGGCTGCTGGAAGATGTTCCGCAGGGACGGTGAAGGATAAAGGGGTTGGGATTGCGAGGGGTGGAGGGGAAAAATCAGACCCATTTTTTCTAAGATCAATGAGGTTATATGGTAGATCGGAGTTACAAGGATTATCTTCAAGATATACTGGATGCTATGAACAAGGCCCAAGGTTTTGTCGGCAGCATGGACTATGAAGTCTTTCAAAATGACGATAAGACAGCCTATGCTGTCATAAGGGCATTAGAAGTTATAGGCGAAGCGACAAAGCATGTGCCGGACAATCTCCGTCAGAAATATACGGGTGTCCCCTGGCAAGATATGGCTGGCATGAGGGATGTCCTGATTCATGCTTATTTTGGTGTTGACATTGAAACTGTGTGGTTGACTGTAACGGAGAAGATATCGCAAATCAAGCCCCTTATAGAAAAAGTGCTAAAGGAGACAGGCAATGAAAAAGGTTGAAGACCTGAAAAGAATTTTAAAAGAGCATAAGAACGAATTAAAAGAAGAGTATGGCATCAGCGAAATAGGTCTCTTTGGTTCTTGCGTTGCCGGAGAACAAAAAGACACAAGCGATATTGATGTACTTATAGAATTCCAGAAGGCTACCGATCTGATATCGTTTGTCCATTTAAAAAACTACCTTTCCGACCTTCTTGATGCAAATGTCGATCTGGTGATGAAACGGGCTTTAAAGCCAGAGATAAGGAAGATGGTGTTGAGGGAAGTTGTCTATATCTGAACCCTGCCAAATGCGGAAACGATGATGGAAGAGGTCAATAGTAGGGTAGGCAATGCCCGCCGGATGAGGAAGATAGAAGGGCTGAGGGGAGAGGTTCCGCAGGGACGGTGAAGGGTAAAGGGGTTGGGATTGCGAGAGGTGAGGTGAAAATAAATCAGTCAGGTTTTCTGAAAACAAAGCTATTTTGTACTATAATACAGGAAAAACGGAGGAAGCATGATATATACTTTTTTAAATCTTGCTGAAGATATTCTAAAGACATCGGATAAGCCTCTGACATATCAGGAGATATGGGAAAAAGGCAATGAGCATAATTTACATAGTAAGGTACGAATCTCTGGGAAAACTCCTTGGCAAACTTTAGGCGCTCGTTTATATGTTGACGTCAAAGATAATGAAAAGTCAATATTTGTAAAAGTAGGTAAAAATCCTGCGAAGTTTTTTCTCAAATCAAGAATTCATGAATTACCCAAAAACATTGAGCAAATAATTACACGTGAGGATTTAAAGCCAAAAAAAGAAAAGGATCATTTTGACGAAAGAGACTTACATCCTTTGGTTACATATTTCGCTTACGCAAATCCGTCATTTAATCGAGGCAGGAACATTTTTACCAAAACCATTTACCATGAAAAATCAAAGAAAACAGGTTTAAATGAATGGGTCCATCCAGATTTAGTTGGTTTCTATCTGCCTTTAGATGACTGGAATCCTCATTTAATAGAATTTAATCGAATATCAGATAACAATGTTTTAAAAATATTTTCTTTTGAAGTAAAAAAATCGCTCAATCGTTCGAATTATAGAGAGTCATATTTTCAAGCTGTATCTAACTCGTCATGGGCAAATGAAGGATATTTGATTGCTGCCGATATAACGGAAGACGATGACCTTTTAGCTGAACTTGAACGACTAACAATGTCATTTGGCATTGGTATTATTAAAATTGATTTAGACGATTTTGATTCGTCATCTGTGCTTTTCCCAGCCAGAATAAAACCTTATCTTGATTGGGAAACAATGAATAAGCTCTGTGAACAAAATACGGATTTTCAAAGGTTTATTCAGGATGTAAAAATTGACTTTGAATCAAAAAGAATTCATAAATCCGAATATGACTCAGTAGTTGAAAACCCAGAAAACCATATTAAGGAAATTAGAAATAAGACAAAATAAATGACGAGCAAAGGCGGTTCCTTATAGAATTGCTGGATAAGAATCAACTTTATGTCCATTACAGCGAGATAGACGACGAGGATTATAAAATATCGGATACGGACAAAAAACTGAATAGAATATTTTACGGAGAAAAATAATGTACACGGAAAAAGATGTTACGGCTATAAAAAATATTATTATCAGGGACATACAGGACGCTGTCGCGGTTATTCTTTTTGGAAGTTATGCCAGAGGCGATGCGCAGGCGGAAAGCGATATTGATTTTCTAATACTAACAAACAGGGAATATGAACGGAAAGAAAAACTGAAAACCCTCGCAGATTTGCGATGGGATATTGCGCTGGCCGGATACAATGCCGATGTTCTATTAAAATATCAAAAGAAGTACACCGCAGATATGCTGTCTCCAACTCTTTCACGGGTTATTAACAGGGAAGGGAAAATAATATGGCAGAAATGATGAATGAAAAAGTTAAACAATGGATTATCAAAGCGGATAACGATATTACTATTGCTGGTAAAGACCTGAAAACCGATAACCCCGTTACAGATGCTATTTGCTTTCATGCTCAACAGTCGGCAGAGAAATACTTAAAGGCATATCTGGTTTTCAAAGATATTGAACCTGAAAAAACGCATAAGATAGAAAGGCTTGTGCTGACATGTATTACTTTTGATGCGACATTTTCGGCTCTGAAAGCTGGGGATATATTGACGGAATATGCGGTGGAATTTCGTTATCCTGATGATTTTTATATTCCGGATATTGAAGAAGCGAAGGAAGCATATAACCTCGCCCTGAAAGTAAAGGACTTTGTTCTGGAGTGGATGAAATGAGTGCATTAACTCTTGAGCAGATTATTTCAGCAAATATTCAGTCTGGAATATCTTTGCCTGAAGTCCCGCTTGATTTAAAAAATAATCTAAATACGGCTTTTGAACTTCGTCCATATCAAAATCAAGCCTTCGGTCGTTTTCTCTATTATCTTTCCAACGACAGGCTCCGGCAAAAGCCCGCGCAGCTACTTTTTCACATGGCAACAGGGAGCGGAAAGACCCTGATTATGGCGGGGGCAATCCTTCACCTTTACAAACAGGGCTACCGGAACTTTTTGTTCTTTGTGAACAGCGCCAACATTATAAATAAAACCCGCGAAAACTTCTTAAATCCGCTTTCTTCTAAATATCTTTTTGCCGAGACTATCGCATTCGGCGGTAAAAAAGTATCAATTAAAGAAGTGGATAATTTTCAGGCTGCCAATGGAGAAGATATAAATATCGCCTTTTCCACAATTCAGGGGCTGCACTCCCGCCTGAACACCCCGCGTGAAAACTCTATTACCTATGATGACTTTCAGGATAAAAAAATCGTCCTCATTTCAGACGAGGCGCATCATATCAACGTGGAAACGAAAAGAGGCAAACTGAACAAAGAGGAACAGGAAGAAATCATTTCATGGGAAGGAACGGTAAGCCGGATTTTCCGCTCTAATCCTGAAAATATCCTTCTGGAATTTACTGCGACAGTGGATTTTTCAGTGCCGGAAATAACCTCAAAGTATTCCAATAAAATCCTCTGCGATTATCCGCTCAAGCAATTCCGCATAGACGGCTATTCAAAGGAAGTCAAGGTGTTGCAGTCCGATGTTCCTTTAATTCAGCGGGCATTGCAGTCTCTAATCTTAAGCCAGTATCGGAGAAAGGTTTTTGAAAAGAATAGAAAGCGAATTAAGCCTGTCATCCTCTTCAAGTCTAAAACCATTGCCGAGAGCAAGGGTTTTTACGAGGAATTTGCAGGCACGATTAAGAATCTGAAAAGAGCGGATATTGCAGCGATAGAAAAAAGCACGGAACCGACTTTAAAAAGGTGTTTTGCATACTTTAAAGAAAATGGTATCACCGTAGAAAACCTGATTGAAGAACTGAAGAACGATTTTTCTAAGGAAAAATGTATTGAGGTCAACAGCAAGGAAGAAAGCGAAGAAAAACAGATTGCCGTCAATACACTCGAAAATGAAAACAACGAATACCGCGCGGTTTTTGCCGTAGATAAACTGAACGAAGGGTGGGATGTCCTCAACCTCTTTGATATCGTCAGGCTTTATGATACACGGGATGCAAAAGCAGGGAAGCCGGGGAACACGACCATATCAGAGGCGCAGCTTATCGGGCGAGGGGCGAGGTATTGTCCTTTTCAGATTGAACAAACACAGCCAAAATTTCAGAGGAAATATGACTCCGATATTCAGAACGAACTCCGCATTTGCGAGGAGCTTTATTACCACAGCGCATACAATCCAAAATATATTCAGGAGTTGAATACCGCGCTTCAGGAAATAGGCATAAAGGCTAAAGAGACAAAGGAAATTCAGCTTGAATTGAAAATGGATTTTAAAGAGTCTGATTTTTATAAGAACGGGCTTATTTTCCTGAATAAACAGATTAAGTATGACCGCTCCGGTCTTTCTGCTTTGCCAAATACCATTAAAGAGCATATCTTTCATGTGAACTTGTTTTCAGGCGCGGTTGAATCAACGGCAATATTTGATAATGTCGCATCTTCTTCCAAAAAGACAAAGCAAAGAGATTATATGCTTGAAGACTTCGGCTTTAATGTAATAAAAAAAGCAATCGCAAAACTGGAGTTTTACAGGTTTCACAATCTAAAATCTTTTCTCCCAAATGTTAAATCTATTCATGAGTTTATTCCTTCTGAGAGTTATCTCAAAAAGATAAGAGTAGAAGTGGAGGGAGAGGAAGGGCAGATTGCCTCATTGACGCCAAATGAAAAGCTGAAAATCACGGTTTCTATTCTTGATAAAATCAGTCAAAGCCTTGAATCCGATAAAGTAGAATATCAAGGGACGCCGGAATTCTTACCCAATCCTGTTTCAAAGATATTCAAGGATAAGACATTGAATATTTTTGTGAAAGAAGGAGGCGATCAGGAGTATGGGGTTCCTCAAAGTCAGGCATCAAACACAGCGCTCCAATTAGATTTGAGCGGTAAAGAATGGTATGCCTTCAAAGAAAATTACGGGACCTCCGAGGAAAAATACCTTATAAAATTCATTGATAAAACTTATGACGCCTTGAAATTGAAGTGGGGTGAAATCTTCCTTGTCCGCAATGAGCGGCATTTCCAGATTTATGACTTTGATGACGGTCAACCGATTGAGCCTGACTTTGTTCTATTTCTCAAAAAGAAAGATTCGGATATTTCACTGCACTATCAAGTGTTCATTGAACCGAAAGGCGAACACTTGCTGAAATATGACGAATGGAAAGAGAAATTTCTGAAATCGTTAAAAGAGAAGCATCAGATAAGTGTGTTATGGAAATCAAAGAAATACACTGTATGGGGAATGCCTTTCTATAATGAGGCGTTCAAGAAAACCGAATTTGAAGATGAATTCAGGGCTTGCTTTTTATAGGATAATGGCAACCCCACTCTGCGTGGCTGCGGCAGAATAGAAAAGACTTTCAGTTTGCCAAAATTAGTTTCACAAAAGGAGGGTTATTTTATGAAGAATATTGATATGCAGGTTCAGGGAGACATGCTCACCATCAAGGTAGATTTGAAAAAGGAGTTTGGTCCCTCTGCTTCCGGGAAGACTACAATAATTGCAACTACCGAAGGTAATGTTACAGTGCCTGAACATGAGAATATTAAGATAGGAATAAACGTGTATAGAAAAAAGTAATGCCAAAAAATACAACTGTATTTTTTGGGTAAAGGAACGTATGGACGAGATTAAAATAGACAAGGTAATAAGGTCTCATAGAAAAACTATTGCCCTTGTAATAACACAAGATACCGCACTTGTGGTGCGCGCCCCTTTCTTTACACCGCTTGAATACATTCAGAAGTTGATTGAGAGAAAACGTTTCTGGATAAATAGGAAGCAGGAAGAGATAAGGGAAAGACCGATAGTAAAGCCAAAGGAATTTGTCAGAGGAGAAGGCTTTTTGTTTTTGGGGAGGAATTACAAACTTGAGATTGTGGATGATTTGCTAACCGACATTGAGTTGAAGGATACCCTGCGGATTTCGAGAAATAGGCTGCCGGAGGCAAAGGAAACGTTAATTACTTGGTATAAAGAACGCGCCCTTGAAAAAATAAAAGAACGTTGCGAATGGTATGCAAAACTGACCGGATACAAGCCGACATCAATAAAGATTACCGGCGCTAAAAGGAGATGGGTCTCTTGCGGACCAAGAGGCACGCTCAATTTTAGCTGGCGGCTTATCATGACACCGCTTGAAGTGGTGGATTATGTGATAGTTCATGAATTGGTTCATCTGGAAGAAAAAAGTCATGCAAAAAAGTTTTGGAGCAAAGTAAAAACCATTCTTCACGATTATGAGAAAAGGGAGAAGTGGTTGAAGGAAAATAAGGCAGCGGTTATTTTATAGGTGTTAGACCCTGAATATCAGGCTTGGCGTGTTAACCCCGAGACCTTCACCCCGACAAGCCTTACCTCTTTTTGAAAATCTATTTTGTTCAACACCCCTAAAGCTGCTGTCCATATATCATTGAAGGAATCGCTCGGTTCTTCCACTGACTTTGCCCTTGTTATGGTGTGGAAGTCTTTGTAGCGAATCTTCAGGGTTACGGTTTTTGCTTTGTATTTATCATATTTCATTCCGTCTGTCACATCCTTTGCAAGCTCAAACAAGGTTTCTTTTATGAGATACAAATCCCTCGTATCTTGCTGAAAGGTAACCTCTCTGGAAAATGAACTCGGCTCGTAAAACGGCACAACAGGGCTATCATCCATGCCGTGAGAGTATTCATAGAGCATCCTTCCAAAGGATTTTCCGAAATTTACCTCCAGATGCTGAACAGGGAGCTTTGCCAATTCACCAATTGTTTTTATACCAAGCTCATGAAGCCTCTTTTCTGTTTTTTCTCCAACCCCCCACAATTTTCTTACAGAGAGAGGGGAAAGTATTTTGATTATATCCTTTTCTCTTATTACGGTGAAGCCATTGGGTTTATTCATTTCGCTTGCCATCTTTGCAAGAAGTTTATTTGGCGCTATGCCTACTGATGCTGTAAGGCCAAGCTCTTCCTTAATCCTCTTCTTTATCTCCCTCGCTATATCAAGGGCGCTCTTGCTGCATTCTGTAACATCCATAAATGCCTCATCAAGGCCGAACGATTCTATGAGCGACGTGTATTCTCTGATTATTGTCATGAACTTTTCAGATTCGTTTTCATACGCTTCAAAGTCTACAGGCAGAAAGACCGCCTGAGGGCATCTTTTAGACGCAGTCCTGAGAGGCATACCTGACCTTATCCCAAATTTGCGCGCCTCATACGATGCGGCAGATACAACGCCCCTTTTTGTGGGGTCGCCATCGCCGCCCACGATAACGGGTTTGCCTTTTAACTCCGGATGTTTTTTTAATTCTACGGAAGCAAAGAAGGCATCCATGTCTATGTGGATTAGGAAACGGTTTGGCATGCAATAATTTAGTCCGGTGAGGTTGTTGTAGTCAGAAGGGTATATCTTACTTAAGTAGTTACTGCTAAATTGCAAATCATAGAAAAGTAATTAGCAACTCAAACCTTTAGGTTTGAAGTTTCAAGGCTAAAGCCTTGAGTTACGGTTTATAATAAAAATATAGTTCTTCAATCTATCCTTATAAAAAGGAAATCTCTCGCAGAGCTTCTTTACATCGGCCTTGATGGAAGATAGCTTTGCCTCATCGGCTCTATTCTTGAGGGCATTATCTATGAAACCGGCAATGACCTTCATTTCAGCCTCTTTCATCCCCTTTGTGGTTGCAGCAGGTGTTCCAATCCTTATGCCGCTTGTTACAAACGGGCTTCTGGTTTCAAACGGAATTGTATTTTTATTGACCGTAATGCCTGCCTTTACAAGGGCCTCTTCTGCCTCTTTTCCGGTAATGTCCTTTTTTGTCAAATCAACCAGCATAAGGTGATTGTCTGTTCCGCCTGAAACAAGGTCATAGTCTTTGCTGATAAGCTCGTTGGCAAGGGTCTTTGCATTTGCAAGAATCTGTTTTTGATATTCTTTGAAAGAGGGAAGAAGCGCCTCTTTTAATGCAACAGCCTTTGCTGCAATCACATTCATAAGAGGGCCGCCCTGTATGCCTGGAAATATCTGCTTATCCACAGGCTTTGCATAATCAGCCCGGCACATGATCATGCCGGCCCTCGGACCCCGGAGTGTCTTGTGTGTTGTGGTTGTAACAAATTCTGCATACGGCACAGGGCTTGGATGCAATCCTGTAACAACAAGCCCTGCAATATGGGCAATATCAACCATAACTACAGCGCCAACCTCATCCGCAATCTCTCTGAATGCCTTAAAATCTATAATTCTGGGATATGCACTGGCGCCAACAACAATCATCTTTGGTTTGTGCTGCTTTGCGAGGTCCCGAACCTGGTCGTAATCAATTCTGTGATTGTCTTTCCTGACACCGTAAAAAATAATGTTGTAAAGCTGGCCTGAGAAATTGACAGGGCTTCCGTGGGTAAGGTGTCCGCCGTGGGAAAGGTTCATTCCCAGAACGGTGTCTCCGGGTTTTAAAACCGACATATACACAGCCATGTTTGCCTGCGAGCCTGAATGGGGTTGGACATTCACATGGTCGCAGCCAAATAATTTTTTAGCCCTTTCAATGGCAAGGTTTTCTGCAATATCAACAAACTCGCAGCCTCCGTAATATCTCTTGCCAGGATACCCCTCTGCATATTTGTTTGTCATAACGTTGCCAAGGGCCTCAAGCACAGCTTCGCTTACCATATTTTCAGAGGCAATAAGCTCAAGTTTATACTCCTGCCGCTCTGTTTCAAGCCGTATTGCGTCATAGATTTCAGGGTCAAATTGTTTTAAAGTGGACATCATTTCCCTCTCTGCTAAATATAAATCCTAAATCCAAAATACGAAATTCCAAACAAATTCAAAATTTCCAAATCCAAATATCTAATTTCTAATGAAATGTCCAATGACTAAATTTTCAATGTTTTTTTGACATTTGACATTTTATCCTTGACAGATATTCTTCCTGTCAAGGATTTATTAGAAATTAGGATTTAGACATTAGGATTTAGATTTTATATTTCATCCCTTTCTCAATATCTTTTATCTTATCCAGCCTTTTCTGGTGCCTGCCGCCTTCAAATTTTGCCTCAAGCCACGTTTTTACCATTTCCCTTGCAAGTCCTTTACCGGCAATCCTTCCGCCGATGACGAGGATATTAGCATCGTTGTGTTCTCTTGCCATCTTTGCAGAATATACATCATTTACTATGGCAGCCCTTACATTTGAAAATTTATTTGCAACTATTGACATGCCAATGCCTGTCCCGCAAATAAGTATCCCTTTTTCAATCTCTCCTATGGAAACCCTTTCGGCAACAGGAATGCCGTAATCTGGATAGTCAACCGATTCACTGCCGTTTGTCCCCATGTCAAGGACATCAAATCCCTTTTCTTTTAAAAATATTTTTATATCTTCCTTCAATTCCAGGCCGGCATGGTCGCTGGCGATAGCAATGGTTTCCAATGTGTTGTCCTTCTGCTGGTAGTTTGCCGATTCATCTGCGTCTTTAACCCAGAAAATGCAATTGCATTTTCTGGCAAACGAAGTCCCCTGATAGAAACTTTCAGGGGCAGGCTTTGGCTCAAATCTTGCGTTTGCCACGAAAAATAAAAACCAAATGCATTTTTCGGGTTAATACGCCCATCAATGGGCAACTACGTGAATTTTTTAAACACCAATGTCGCATTGGTTCCGCCAAAACCAAAGGAGTTTGACATCGCTATATTTATTTTTCTTTCTCTTGCCTTATTTGGCACATAGTCTAAGTCGCATGCGGCATCAGGTGTTTCATAATTTATGGTCGGCGGCATTATGCTGTTATAAATAGAAAGAACTGTTATTGCCGCTTCTATTCCTCCGGCAGCCCCGAGTAAATGCCCTGTCATGCTCTTTGTAGAACTTACCGCAAGTCTTTTTGCATGTCCCTGAAAAACTTTTTTTATCGCCATGGTTTCAGCCGCATCACCTACAGGCGTTGATGTGCCGTGGGCATTGATATAATCCACATCTTCAAAATTTACATCAGCCGATTTTAAAGCCATAGTCATACACCTTACAGCGCCTTCCCCTTCCGGCGCAGGATTTGTTATATGAAAGGCATCGGCAGTCATTCCGTAACCAATAATCTCAGCATAAATTCTTGTGCCGCGTTTTTTAGCGGTCTCCATCTCTTCAAGAACCAATATCCCTGCCCCTTCGCCCAAAACAAAGCCGTCCCTGTCTTTATCAAATGGGCGGCTGGCTTTTTCAGGTGCATGGTTTCTTGTGGAAAGAGCCTTCATGGCGCTAAATCCTGCAACACAAAGCGGGGATATGACAGACTCTGTCCCGCCTGCGATCATTACATCCGCATCTCCACGCTCTATGATTTTAAACGCATCTCCTATTGAATTATTACCTGTAGCGCATGCAGTTACTGCGCAACTGTTTGGTCCTTTTGCCCCAAGCTGTATAGAAACTTGACCTGATGCAAGGTTTATAATGACCATTGGTATAAAAAATGGTGTTATTCTGTTAGGACCTTTTTCGTTTAAGATGTTATGCCAATGCTCTATAGCAGGGAGGCCGCCAATGCCTGACCCTATATAAACCCCGACCCTTTCTGCATTTTCTGATGTTATCTCTAATCCTGCATCTTTTGCAGCCATTATGCTTGCTGCTATTGCATAATGGATAAATGTGTCCATCTTTTTAATCTCTTTTTTCTCTATAAATTCTTCCGGATTAAAGTCAGGAACTTCGCCTGCTATCTTGACAGGGTAGTTTGCGGTATCAAACCTGGTAATCCGCCTTATGCCGGATTTGCCCTCAACAACCCCATTCCAGTTTTTTTCTATGCCGGTTCCAAGCGGGCTGATAATGCCTATTCCTGTGATAACGATGCGTCTTTTCATATTATCTTTCTTGAAAAAAATTAGAGACTAGATTGTTGATAGCTTTTACCAACCGCTAGTCTCTAGCCTCTGGTCGCTTCTAAAAAACTACTTTGCAGCCTTTTTATTTATATAATCAACAGCATCCTTGACGGTCTTTATTTTTTCAGCATCATCGTCAGGTATCTCTATGTTGAATTCCTCTTCAAATGCCATCACCATTTCTACGGTATCAAGCGAGTCTGCTCCCAGGTCGTCAACAAAAGATGCCTCTGATTTTACCTCCTCCTCGGTCACACCCAGCTGATCAACTATAATTTTCTTAACCTTATTTTCTAGAACCATTTTAAACCTCCTTGTTTTTGTTTATTTTTACAGAGTGTATCCTCTATATCATTTAATTAAATAATTTGTCAAAGGATAATGAGACAGCCCCTGTATTCTACATATACATACCGCCGTTTATATTCAGAACCTGCCCTGTAATGTAGTTGGCAGCGTCTGAGACCAGAAAGAGTACACCCTCAGCTACATCCTCAGGCATTCCAAGCCTGGCCAGTGGTATCTGTTTTGCCAGTTCCTCTCTTACCTTGGAAGACAAGGCCTGCGTCATTGCTGTCTCTATAAAACCAGGGGCAATGGCATTGCAGGTAATGTTCCTTGACGCAAATTCTCTTGCTACTGTCTTTGCAAGGGCTATAACGGCTGCCTTGCTGGCAGAATAGTTTGCCTGTCCTGCGTTGCCCATCTCTCCAACAATGGATGCAATATTTACAATACGCCCGTATCTCTGCTTTGCCATATACTTCACAGCGGCCTTTGTGCAGTTAAAAACACCTTTTAGATTTACATCAATTACTGCATCCCAATCTTCTTCCTTCATTCTCAGGATAAGGGCGTCTCTTGTAATTCCGGCGTTGTTGACCAATATATGGATTGCCCCAAGCTTGGCAACTGTCTCATCCACCATGGCCTCCGCCTCCTGAAGGTTTGCCACATTTGTTTTGAGCGCTATTGCCCTTCTGCCAAGGTTCTCTACTTCTTTAGCAGTTTCCTGCGCCTTTTCAAGGTTCATATCAACGATGACTAAATCAGCGCCGCTGCTTGCAAGTCTTAAGGCTATGGCTTTCCCTATGCCCTGTGCGGCGCCTGTAACAAGGGCAACCTTATCTTTGAGAATCATAAAAAACCCCCTTTCAATACAGTAAGCAGTAAGGAGTAGGCAGTAGGCAGAAAACTTTACTGCATACTGCTTACTGCTTACTCCCTACTATCATTTCAATATCCTCCGGTTTCTCTATGTTTATTGTCTTTATACTGCTGTCTATCCTCTTCACAAGACTTGTTAGCACCCTGCCAGGCCCGATTTCTATAATGGTTTCTACACCTTCCTGCCGCATCCTTTTAATAGATTCAACCCATCTGACAGGGGTGTAAAGTTGTTTTTCAAGAAGCCATTTGACACGTGTTTCTGCTAATAAGGGTTCTGCCTCCACATTTGTAATTACAGGTGTGTTGAATGTCTTAATTTTTATGCCGTCCAGCTCTTTTGCAAGTTTCTTGGATGCTGGCTTCATAAGCGGAGAATGAGAAGGGACGCTTACAGACAAGGGTATGACCTTTTTTGCCTTTCTATCTCTTGCAAGATTAGACGCTCTTTCAACCGCCTCTTTATGGCCGGATATGACGGTCTGCTCCGGGCTGTTAAAATTTGCAGGGACAACAATACTTTTTTCTGTGCTGGTTTCTTTGCAAATCTCCTCTACAATTTCTCTTGTAAGTCCAAGTATGGCTGCCATAGCGCCAATACCTTGCGGTACAGCATCCTGCATAAACCTTCCTCTCATGTTAACCAATCTGACCGCATCCTTAAAATCCAATGCTCCGCAGGCAACCAAGGCAGTATATTCTCCAAGGCTGTGGCCTGCCAGCAGTTGGGGTTTTATAGAAACTTCCTGCTCCAAACATTTAAGCGCTGCTATACTTGCGGTTAATAAGGCAGGCTGGGTATTCTGCGTAAGATTAAGCTCTTCAATAGGGCCTTCAAAACAGAGCCTTGCCATATCAAGATGCAGTGTATCGCTGGCTTCTCGAAAAATCTTCTTTGCATCGGCATATCTATCGTAGAATCCCTTTGCCATACCAAGACACTGGGATCCCTGGCCGGGGAAGATAAAAGCAATTTTCGATTTTAAATCGTCATTCGCAAATCGTAAATCGTAAATCATCTTTACCACCTCACCACTGCCGCTGCCCATGTAAACCCGCCGCCAAAGGCAACAAAAAGTATAATATCTCCTTTTTTTACAACCCCCTTTTTAACTGCCTCATCAAGGGCAAGAGGGATAGAGCCGGCAGATGTATTGCCATATTTATCAAGGTTTATGTAAATCTTTTCTTCCGGCAGCCCCAATCTTTCTGCAGTAGCCTTTATTATGCGCATATTCGCCTGATGCGGAATTAAAAGCGAGACATCCTCAACCTTCAGCCCATTATGGTCTAATGCCTCATGGCATACTTCGCTCATTGTCCTGACTGCAATCTTGAATGTTTCATTGCCTTGCATTCTTAAAAAGGAATTTTCATGAGGCTTATTGTGAAAAGGGCTTGAGGTTAAACAAAGAGGGGTATACAGCATTTTCCAGTAATGGCCATCAGCATGGATGTGAGTTGAGAGTATGCCGTTTTTGCCTTTTTCACCGGAGAGCACAACAGCACCGGCGCCGTCTCCAAACAGAATGCATGTATTTCTGTCCTTCCAATCAATAATATGAGAAAACAGATCTACCCCTATGACCAAGGCCTTTTTGTGGATTCCTGCCCGTATGTATTTATCTGCTGCATCTAATGCATAGAGGAAGCCGGAGCATGCCGCGGATATATCAAAGGCAGGGATCCCTCTGTTGGCGCCAATATGAGCCTGCACAAAGCAGGCAGTGGACGGGAACAACATCTCCGGTGTGACTGTGCCTACAATAATCAGGTCTATTTCTTTGGGGGAAACGCCTGCTGCCTTAAGGGCATTTTTTGCAGTTTTTGTGGCAATCTCATTTGTAGTTTCACTATCTGCAATCCTTCTTTCCTTTATGCCTGTTCTGGAGGTAATCCACTCATCGCTGGTATCCACCATACGTTCAAGGTCCTGATTTTTAATAACCCTTGAAGGCACATAAGAACCTGTTCCAATTATGCTTGTTCTAATCATCAGAACCGCTATCCTTCTTCTGCAGAACGCAGAGGCGTTTGATCTCCGAGCTTCTGGAGAATCTGACTTTTTTCAAGTTCTTCTAATAGATGGCGGTTAATCTTGTTTTTGGCGCATTCAGATGCGACCTTTATGGCATTTTTTATTGCTTTGGCATCAGACGCGCCGTGGCTTATGATGCCGATGCCATCTATGCCAAGAAGCGGCGCCCCGCCATATTCTGCATAGTCCACCTTCTTTTTTACATTTTCAAGTGCGCCTTTAGCAAGCAGATATCCGAACTTGGCAGAAATGCTTGCCATGATTTCTTTTTTAAGCATTGATGTAAGCGCCTCGGCTACGCCTTCGGTCACCTTAAGCACCACATTCCCCACAAATCCGTCGCACACTACTACATTCAAATCCCCTGAAAATATATCCCTGCCTTCTACATAACCAATATAGTTAAGATAGTTAAAAGAACTATCTTTTAATATCTCATGGGTTTCTCTTGTAAGTTCATTACCCTTGCCTTCTTCTTCACCGTTTGAAAGGAGACCAATCTTAGGGTTATTTTTCTTGAGTATATATTTGGCATAAACAGAGCCCATAAGCGCAAACTGAACCAGATGTATGGGCTTGCAGTCAACATTCCCGCCAGCATCCAATACTATGACAGGTTCTTTCTTGGTAGGCAGGATCACTGCTATGGCAGGGCGGTCAACACCTTTTAAATTTCTAAGCACAAATATGCCGGCGGCCATTGCAGCCCCCGAATTGCCTGCGCTCACAACAGCATTAGCTTCTCCGTTCTTGACCAGGTCAAAGCAGACCCTGATAGATGAATCCTTCTTTTTTCTAATTGCCTGACCAGGGGATTCATCCATGCCGACAACTTGAGAGGTATGCTTAATAGAGAGGGGAAGACCTTGCCATTTATGCCTGACAAGTTCATCCTCAATTCTGGTTTTATCGCCAACCAGTATTAAGGGGATATCAAGCTCTCCGGCAGCCAACACTGCGCCCTCTACCACAACAGAAGGGGCGTAATCTCCACCCATTGCATCAACGGCTATCTTCATCGGTTATCAGTTACCAGTTACCAGTTACCAGTTACCAGTTTTTGTCTTTCGCTGATAGCTGTTCACCGCTCACTGTTCACTGATAATTACTCCTTGCTTTTTATGACCTCTCTGCCTTTATATGTGCCGCAGTTAGGGCAGATATGATGAGGGGCCTTGGGTTCTCCGCATTGAGGGCATAGTGAAATGGCGGGCTTTGACAGTGCATCATGGCTTCTGCGGTTATTTCTTCTTGTCCTGGAATGTCTCTTTTTAGGATTTGGCATCTTTTTCTCCTTTAATAACTGATTACACAGATTTTAGAATACGATTCCACAGGAATCTCGGTTTGAGATTCTTATGGTTTTGCCCTCAGAATGACAGCAATGCCGTCATCTGTGTAATCTTGTTTTTATAATCTGTGAATCATTTTTTATTTGAGTTTGAGTTGTTTCAACTTGGCAAACCTTGTATCTGTATGATCTGTCGCATGGCAGCCGCAATTCCCCTGATTTAAATCTGCGCCGCACTTCGGGCAGAGCCCTTTGCAATTAGGTCCGCATACAGGCTGCATTGGTATATCTAATGAAAGCTGCTCAAAAAGAACTGCATTTATATCTATCTCAGCGCCTTTTAAATAGTTGATGCTGGTTTCTTCCATCGAGAGTTCCTTCTCTTTTAAGCCATGTTCAGGAGCAATTGAGTAGACAACGTCTATATTAGAACTTATTTTCTGCTCAAATTCTTTCAAACATCTGGCACAGCTAAACTTAAGGACAGACGCCATACCTCCTCTTACAAATACATCTTCATCTGATTTTAGCAGTGTAAGATTTGCAGAAACAGGCGACAGAATTAAAAAATCTACCTTATTAGCGGTAGGCTGCAATTCACTGCCATTTTCTGCAATATTGAGATGCAACCCCTCCTCAAGTATATCGCGTATATCCACCTTCATTGGAATTTTATGAGTTTTATAATATACAAAAACTGTGTCATCGTTGTCAAGGGATAAAGCTATACCGATAGCTTATAGCTTGTTGAAAAACTCAACAACCACAAGGCGGTTGATGAGTTTTTCAGCAGCCTGATAAATCAGAAAAACGGCCTATTGTATAATAAAGTTTTTGAGTGTCAATGCTTTTATTTACAACCTCTGCCAGTTCTTTTATCCCTTTATTTTTTACATCTTGAAAGGAAATAATCCTTTGCATACGCAGCCTTTTTTTGGCCCTAATCTCATTTAACAGTTCGGTCCTGAACTCATCATTGTCAAATATGCCATGGATGTATGTGCCCCAAATTTTGCCATCATTTGACACAGCGCCGTCTTCTATGCTGACCGAAGCACTATTTCTATCTATTATGATTGAAAATGGCCGCTCCCCGCCAACCGTCTCACCCATATGTATTTCATAACCTTTAACTCTTGCATCTTGCATCTCGCATCTTGCATCTATCATTGCTTCCACCTGATAGGTCTTTTTCTCTCTTTCCAAAATTGTCTCAACATTCAATAAACCGAGGCCTCTGATTTCTCCGAGGTTAGATTCCGTACCATAAGGGTCTTTTACCGCCTTTCCAAGCATTTGAAAACCACCGCAGATGCCGATGACTCTGCCGCCCTGTTTTGCATAATTTGTAATCGCATCTGCAATGCCGCTCTTCCACAACCATTCAAGGTCTTCTAAAGTATTCTTGCTGCCAGGGATTATCACTGCATCAGCATAATCCATTTCTACAGGGTCTGTAAAATAGTAAAGAGAAACATCCGGCTCAAAACGAAACGGGTCAAAATCCGTAAAATTGGAGATACGGGGAAGTTTGATAATGGAAATTGCGATTTGCGATTTGCGATTTGCGATTTGCGATTTTAAATCCGAAATCCGAAATCCGAAATCCGAAATCTTTTGTCCCTCCAATACAACTCCATCCTCATCCGGCAGAATTATATCTTTAAGATATGGCACAACGCCGAGGACAGGCAGTCCTGTTTTATCTTCAAGAAATTGGAGACCTGGCTTTAAAAGCTCCATATCACCCCTGAACTTATTTATAATAAATCCTTTAACCCTGTGTTTTTCAGAGGGGGTTAAAAGCTCCATTGTCCCAACAAGCGAGGCAAATACGCCGCCGCGGTCAATATCTCCGATTAAAATTACAGGCGCATCAACCATCTCAGCCAACCCCATATTTGCAATGTCATTTTCCCTTAAGTTTATTTCAGCAGGGCTTCCAGCGCCTTCAATAACAATCACATGGTTTTTTGCAGCCAGTTTTTTATAGCTCTCCATTACATATTGCGCAGCCTCTTTCTTGAATCGGTGATACTCTTTGGCCTTCATATTGCCATAAACCTTGCCGTGAATAATCACCTGACTGCCCATATCAGATGTTGGCTTTAAAAGGATTGGGTTCATGTCAACACTCGGCGGAATGCCAGCTGCCTCTGCCTGAAATGCCTGCGCCCTGCCTATCTCTCCGCCGTCAGTTGTAATGAATGAGTTTAGAGCCATATTCTGCGCCTTAAACGGTGAAACCTTCAAACCATGCTCCTTAAATATGCGGCATAACGCAGCAACAAGGATGCTCTTGCCCACATGAGAGGCTGTGCCTTGGAGCATGATAGGACGCGCTTTAGACATCATACCCTCTTGGCGTTATGATTTTGCCGTTAGCAATAAATGTTGCGCTGTTTCCGATAATCACGATAGTGGTCATGTCTATAAAATCATAGTGCGACGGCATTTCTTTTAAAGTGGTTATTTTTATTTCCTCTTTTTTTCTTGTGGCGTTTTTGACTATGCCGACAGGCGTATTCTCTTTTCTGTGAGATGAGATAATAGCAATAGCCTCTTCAAGCTGGGAAATCCTTGTTTTACTTTTTGGATTATAAAGAATGGTAACAAAATCAGAGATAGAGGTCATTTCCAATCGCTTCTTTATCGTCTCCCATGGCGTCAAAAGGTCGCTTAATGATATTGATGCAAAGTCATGCATAAGGGGCGCGCCAAGCAGACTCGCAGCAGCACAAAAGGCAGGAACGCCGGGAATGATAGAGATTTGAGATTTGAGATTTGAGATTTGAGATTTGTTTTTTCCTTCTGACCCCTGACCCCTGACCCCTGCCCCCTGTAGTAATTCAAGCACCAGCCCTGCCATTCCATAAATCCCTGCATCTCCGCTGGACACCACTGCCACTTTTTTCCCCTGCAAGGCCAGTTCAATAGCCTTCTGACACCGGTCAACTTCCCTGGTCATGCCAGTAGAAAAAATCTCTTTGTTCGGAATAAGTCTCTTGATTAAATCAATGTAGGTTTTATAGCCTACTACCACATCGGAGTTTTCCAACGTCTCTTTTGCCTTAAAGGTGAGATGCTCAATGCCGCCTGGTCCAATGCCTACAATACAAATGGAGCCTTTGCTGCTGCTATTGTCACACGTCCTATCTTTTGTTTTCTTATCCATATCTTTTTTGTCCCCGCTGATTTTAGCGCCGCCGGTTCGCACACGCCGCCTACGCCGACCTTTCCCATTACAAAACTGGAAAAACCTGATGGAAGCGGCATATCTGTCAGTTCATCCTTTGAGTAAAAATCTATTTTCAAATTATATTTCCTGGCAAATCTCAAAAGCCCTTTCTCATCCTTCTTTACATCAATAGACGCAACATTTCTTACCGATAATGGGGACACATCCCATTTTTCCAATACCGAGAAATATGAGTCCTCCACTTCTTTCAATTTGACGCCTCTGTCGCAACCGATGCCGATAACAATATCTCTGGGACGCAATATCATCCACCCCCTCACCCTGTCCCTCTCCCCATAGGGGAGAGGGAATTTATTTTGTCTCCCCTCCCCTCGAGGGAGGGGGCTGGGGGAGGGGGCAGCTTGCCATTTATTCGTTATCACAACCAAAGCATCTATTTTATTTTTGAGGGCTTGCGCAGCAGACTTGTGAAACCTTACTCCTTTAATCCTTGAGTCCGCAAATTCTCTTATCGCCTGCAGCCTCTTTACATCTTCATCAATAAACGCAATCGCCTTGCCATTCACAATGGCTGAATTCACCATCTTTATTTTCTTAAAATCCTCAATCGCCAGATTAAATTTCTCTGCAATATCCTCTATGCACGGCAGACTATTTACATCTGTTGCGGTTGTGATAACAGACTGTCCGCCGACCATCTTTGCAATCTCTCTGGCAAGATTATTTGCACCACCAAGATGCCCTGATAAGAGGCTTATGACATATCTTCCCTTCTCATCCATTACAACAACCGCCGGGTCTTCTGCCTTGTTCTTTAAAAGGGGGGCGATGGTGCGGACAACAATGCCTGCAGCCATAATAAAAATCAGGCCATCATATTTTTTAAAGGCAAGTTTCGCATCCTGTTTAAAATCTACTGGGTTGGTAAAAAGAGCAGCCTTGTCAATTTTTCTAAAAAAAGTCCTGGCAAATTTTATGCCGTTTTTTGTAATGGCAAAGATGGCCAGTTTCATTTTATCTTCTCAATCTTTTTTACAATCTCCACAACACTCTCAACAGAAAATAAAAACATTTTTTCTCCCTTTTCCCTTGTCGCCTTTGCCGGATTCCCATGCACGCCGCCCTTCCAGTATTTGACTTTATCTCTTACCAAAAATGGTTTCGGCAACTCAGGATATTCCTCTCTTGCCCTGCCTTTTACCAACTGCGGCGCAAGATATAAGAGCCTTGAAGTTTCTATCTCGCCTGCATGGCCGTCATCTTTTGTTTCAACAAACCTTTCGCTCTCTCCCCTTATCATGTCATACTCAGATATAACTGCAATTCTAATGTTTTCAATTTCATCTATCATCTCCTCGCCTGCCTCTCTCAAGGCAGACATATGAATATTTCCAGCATGACCTGAAATCAGGATAAAATTCCGTAAACCCTTATCATATGCTGATTTTATAATATCCCTTGTTATCATTCTCAAACTGTTTGCCGATATGCCGATGCTTCCTGGATGCTTTCTTGTTGATGTGAGAACACCATAGTGAACTGGCGGCGCAACAAAAACCATAACTCTTCTCGCCGCCTCTTTAACAACCTCATAAACCTGAATCGTATCAGTAGATAACGGCAGATGGCCTCCATGCTCTTCAACTGTGCCGAACGGGATAATCAGTGTTTTAGTCTTTTTTATACCTTTTTTAAATTCAGCCATTGTGCTATTCTCTAAAAGCATTTAAGTCATCCTCCTTTGAATTAATCTGTATACTAATATTCCAGCCAATGCGCCAAGTCCGTCAGCAGCAATGTCAAACGGGTCAAAGAACCTGCCGGGCACAAAAAACTGATGGATTTCATCAGAAATACCATAAACGAATGTTATTAAAAAAGCGGCTATTGTAAATCCCCTGTAATCTTTTTTGGTTGCATTTATAGCCCTTGCCCACAGAACAGCAAGAAAGGCATATTCAAGAAGATGTATTACCTTATCAATATTCCAGACGTCTGGTACCGGCAAATCATCATAAGATACAGATGACAGATAATATATAAATGCCATATAGGCCGCTGCAGGCAGCCAGTAAAATAGAATATATTTAATATTTATTGTTCTTTTTTCTGCAGCCATGTTCAAATCCTTTATCATAAAGTTTTGATGTGGGAGGCAATCCCCCCTTACCCCCCTTTGTCAAAGGGGGGATGGAGGGATTTAATGTTTTCCCCACAATTATCATCGCCTGCCTTTTGATACCTGCCCTATTCACCTTTTTTGCAATGTCCTTTAATCTTCCCCTCACAATCTTCTCATCTTCCCATGTTGCCCTATAGACAACAGCAGCAGGCGTATTATCAGGATAGCCTTTTTTTAGTTCATCAACAACCTTATCAATCATTCCAACACTTAAAAATATGCACATAGTTGCATTATGCTTTGAGAGTTCAGATAACTTTTCTTTTTCAGGGACAATGGTATTCCCTTCCAGCCTTGTAAATATGGCAGTCTGTGTTATTTCAGGCAATGTGAGTTCTTTTTTTAATGCGCAGGCAGAGGCAAATGCAGAACTCACACCTGGAATAACTTTATATGGTATGCCATATTTTTCCAGCACAAAGGCCTGCTCCTGCAAAGCGCTGTATAAAGTCGGGTCCCCTGTATGCAGCCTTGCAACCCTTTTGCCCGATTTTGCCGCCTTAACCATTATTTTCATAATCTCATCCAGCGTCATAGAGGCGCTGTTGTAAACCAACGCATCCTTTCTTGCATACTGCAAAACCTTTTCATTCACAAGAGAGCCTGCATAGACAATGACATCCGCCTTTTTAAGAAGCCTTTTGCCTTTAACAGTAATGAGTTCCGGGTCGCCTGGACCTGAACCGATGAAATAGATAGTTTGAAACCTCTTTGCGCTTTCGGCTGGCTTATTCATTTCTTTACAATCACCATTGAAAAATAATCTAATGCCTTATCTCGTAAACTGTCTAAATCCATTACAACCTCCTCTTCTGGCCAGCCTGCGCGTGAAACAAAGGCAGCATTGTCTTTTAAATCAAGTTCTTCTAATACAGCAAGCACTTTATCCATTGTTTTATTCACCTTCATTAAAACAACGGTGTCAAAATCTCTTAAAATATTCCTAAGTTTTTCCAGCTCATATGTGGCAGGAATCACAGCCAGCCTTTCATCCGCCTCGGCAAGCGGTGTAACTGTCACTGCCGCACAGGCCATGACAGATGAAACACCTGAAATTATATCAATAGGAGTTTCCGGAAGCTTTTCCCTGACAAGGGGAATCAGATAGCTGAATGTGCTGTAAAATAACGGATCTCCGATTGTAATGCAGGCAACATCAAACCCGTTTTCAAGCTTTTCAGCTAAAAGTAGCGCCGCATCCCTTCTTGCCTTTAGCAGAACATCCTTATCCTTTGTCATTGGAAGGACAAGTTCAACGATATCTTTTCCCTTTAAATCAACCGCCTTTCCCACGATGGATAATGCCTTGCTGCCAGCCTCTTCTCCTGACTTTGGTATCGCAATTATGCCAACCTTCTTTAATATGTTTACAGCCTTTATTGTCAACAGATCCGGGTCTCCTGGGCCAACACCCACGCCATAAAGAATGCCTGTTCTGCGTTCGGAGTCAGAAACTCTGGGATTAGGAACAATCATGGTTTTTCTCCAGCAATGATAAAAACCGGATTATGCGCATTAAAAAGATGCAGATTTGCAACATCCTTTGTCTTTGCAATATTTATGGCAGTGGTTTCCATATTCCATGCCGTTTTTTTAAAAAACTCAGCGGCGCTTGAAAGGGTTTCAAGTGTTATAGCATTTACAACGATCCTTCCTCTTTGCTTTATCCTTTTTGAGCAAACATTAATGATATTACTAACATCCTTTCCGCCGCCCCCTATGAACACAGCGTCAGGGGTGGGCAGGGCTTTAAGGGCATCAGGCGCGCTGCTATTGATAATCTCAAGATTTGATGTCGCAAACTTTTTCTTGTTTTTCTCAATATGCATTACACGAGATTTTTCTTTTTCAATTGCAAAAACCTTCCCCTTGTTTGAGACCAGCGCTGCCTCAATGGATATTGAACCGCAGCCAGCGCCGATATCCCATACAGTGCTGTCACCTTTGAGTTTGAGTTTTGAAATGGCTACAACCCTTATCTCTTCCTTGGTTATCATGCCGTTTGAGTGTGAAAATGAAGAATCGGAAATCCCAAAAGAATAGTTGCAAGTTGTAGGTTGCAGGTTGTATTTTATATCTTGCGTCTTGCATCTTTCATCTTGAAACTGTTTTATCAACACCATCACATTGAGCGGAGAGAATCTTTTTTTGACAATTTGTTTTAAATCGCCTGCTGTAATATTCTCCTTGTCTGTGCCTAAATCCTCGCATACATACGCCTTATATTCTTTTATACCTTTATCAAGCAATGTCTTTGCAATCTTTGAAGGGGTATTATCAGTATCAGTAAAAATGCCAATTTTATTATGGCAAACTATTTCATCAACAATCCATCCTATGCTGCTTTCCTTATCCGTATTTCTTGTATCTTGCATCTTGCATCTTGCATCTAATATCTGGCTTCTATTTCTCCCGTGCACGCTCAAAAACCTTGCATCATTCCAGCTCTCTTTAATCTTTGCAAATGCCTCCTGCATTGTGCTGATATTTGGAATTATCTCAACCGCATCCTTGCCGAATCTATTTATTATAAAATCAGCAATTCCAAAAAAATTTGGGTCGCCCGTGGCAAGGACAACCGGCCATTTTCGATTTCCGATTTCCGATTTCCGATTTAAAATCTTTGCGATATCTTCCAGATTTGAGCCAATAACTATTTTTCTTCCTTTGAACTCAGGGAAAGAGGCAAGGTGCCTTCTGCCGCCAATCAGGAGACTGGTATTATCAATAAGTTTCAATGCCCTTGGGGAAAGGCTTGATTTACCTTCCATGCCGAGGCCGATTATGTAAATCATATTTTAATGACTACCTCGCCTTTATATCCAATTAAAATACATCCTATCTCAAGACCTGCAATCTTGGCTGAATTATCTCTCACCTTTTCACACATCGTCTTAAAAACCTCTTCCAATCCCTGTTCTCTTAACATAAAAAATACCTGTCTGGCTGTATTCGCATTCTTTATACTTTCAATAATGTCTCTCTCTGCCCATGCCTCAATTGCAAGATTAGCCAGAAACTCAAGCTCAATGCTTGAATCTGAACAGTGCGTCTCAAAATGACCTGCAGCAAGCTTGCTGAATTTCCCGAATTGAGCAACAATGGTAATTTTGCGCAATGTATTGGCGGGCGCAGCCCACCCTGGTTCTCTAAACTTTCCAAATTGCCCGGCAATAGTAATTTTATTGCATTTTGCATCCTGCATCCTGCATCTTGCTTTTTGAAGCGCAAATCCCATATGATCGCCCACCAGAATAAATGCCTCTTCCGGCAGTTTGAGAATTTGTTCGGCTATTTTTTCACTGCTCCGGCCTGTTGAAAAGACAACCTCTTTGCATCCTGATGAGAGCGCAACATCAATGGCGCATGTAATAGAATCACAATATGCGGATAATGATACCGGCTCAACAATCCCTGTTGTTCCTAAAATCGAAATTCCGCCGATTATTCCAAGGCGGGCATTCATGGTCTTTTGTGCTATTTTTTCGCCATGCGGAATGGAGAGGGTAACCGAAAATTTCGATTTTCGATTTTCGATTTTCGATTTTAAATTCGTAATTCGTAAATCGTAGATCGTAAATGTCTCTATCAGCGCTTCCTCAATCATCTTCCTTGGAACTGGATTTATTGCAGGCTCGCCGACTGGTATAGCAAGTCCAGGCTTGGTAACAAGGCCGATGCCTTTGCCGCCGTAAATCGTAAATCGTAAATCGTAAATCGTAAATTGAAAGGCCTTATCACTTCTGACTTCTAACTTCTGACTTCCAACTTCTGCAACTATCTCCGCCCCATTCGTAACATCAGGGTCATCACCGGCATCTTTTATAATTGAGGCCGAGGCCTTATCTTTTTCTATCTTACATCTGTGAACCGGCAATGTAATAATTTGCCCAAGGGGTAATGTTATTTGCACATCTTTGAGTTTTCTACCCGTCAAAAAGGCAATGGCCGCTGCCTTGCTTGCAGCGGCCGCACAAGCGCCCGTTGTATACCCCTTTCTCAAACCCCTTTTTTGTTTATCTTCCACAAAATCCCTAAAATACATCCCATAACAATTGCCATAACAAATCCCTGAATAGATTGGGCTGTTATGAGATGATACCTCTCCGGCTCAATAGATGAAAGGAACATGCCCCCAATCCTAATCAACAGCCACAGGATAGTGGAGAGTAAAACAGCGTTTGCAACGATATTCTGAAAAGGCAGCCATCTTTGCAAAATAGTTAAAAATCCGTTTACAACAATGCCAAAGACAGCGCCGCCTGCTGCAAAGTTAATAAGATTCTGCAAAACGCTGCTTTCAAACTGAAATGCCCCGCTTAAGGCATTAATGGCCATAGCAACCCAGCCCCATATCATGCCAGATATGGCGCCTAAAGTAATACTTTTCTTCCAATCAATGGATTGAATTTCCATACATACCTCCTCAAATCAGCCTTCAGACTCCAGACTTTAGACTCCAGACTCCAGACTTTAGACTTTAGTTTTTATTCTGATGTCTGATGTCTGGTGTCTAATGTCTATTTTTAGTGGCACGGCATTCCAATAGTATGCCTGAAATCATGGAATACGTCATGCACACCCGGTGCAACAGACTCCATACCGTATGCAATGACTACCATTGCAAATGCCACCCCCACAATTACAAGCGCAGGCAGAAGCGTCCTCCACAAACTTTGTTCTCCTTGAACTATTCTTTCCATAGTTTAACCTCCTTTCGTTTTTTTACTAAAAAAATGTCTGAAGCCTTAGGCCGTATATAAATAACTTGCTTGCATTGGCATTGCCTCCCGGATTCGTTACATATTGTATACCGGGAGAAATATGAAACCCTGCGGACTGCGCTGCATCGCTAACTGCCATATTGTAATAAAGCTCCATATAATGCTCTATTCCAGGCTCAAAGTTGGCGGAAGATCTCTTTTGGTAATCCTTATAATCCTTGCCTATAAAAGTCGCACCGTAACCAATCCCTATTACATCGTTTGGCCTGTTGAATGCTTTACCGTTAATATTTACGCCGCCGCTTATGTGCCGGTCAAACTGCGCCACCTTTTCGCTCTGAACACCTGCCCTCAACCATACGCCCGCTCCACTTGTGATGACTTGGTCTATGCTTAAACCTACCCCGCTATTTCCCGCATTGAGAAGAGTGGTGTCATCGGGATTCGCAGTATTTGTTAAATAATCGCGACCATGTCTGCCCCAGTAATAAATCCTGTAGTTTCCTTCACTGTCTGCAGGCATAAGTTTGAAATTTATCTCAGCCATATAGAAGGGTTTATCAAACATATCTGTGTAGTCGCCATTGCCTTCAAATACACCCGCTGTTATATCCATAGCCTCAAAAGGCCCGTAAGTCAATCTTATACCAGGGCTATAGAAATCCGCTGAACCACCGAATTCAATGGTAGGATTATTCACAAACAGATTGGCGAAAAACTGCGTCCTTTCATTATTAGCAAATTCATTAGCGTCAAAATAACCTGTAATATCAAGCTGGCCTATGGAAGCGACAAGGTTTGAAGCAACATTGTGCTCATAATAAAACTGGGTAATATGGAGATGGCTGGTATTATTACTAAATGATTCAATATCAGCGTTAGTACCGGTGGTATTGCCGTTGGGTGAAGTAAGCAATGCAGGCAGATTCTGCAGTCCCGGTCCTCTTTGGAAATCCAAAACAGCTATTGCCCTGCCATCTTTTCCAACAGGGGATTCCAATGCAATATCTGCTGATATTGCACCGGCGCTTCTATTATTCCTATAATCCACCCCTTGAGCTGTTATGGTGAGTCCACCACCTATCTTTAAACCATAAATGCTATGAATCGGATGGAATCTATGCCCCAGTTCGTCAACCACCTCTGTGTCTTTCATCCTCTTCTCAAGGTCTTCAACTCTTTTTTTGAGTTCTTCCAGTTCACTGCCGTATGTTGTTTTTTTCTCTGCCCCGATAGCCTGGTTTAAAAATATAAATAAACCAGCCATGAGCATAAAAACAAGTCTTTTCATACGTCAACCCCCTTACCTTAAAATTTTGAAAATGATTATACTTTTATAAAATAATGTCAAGCCCTTTAATGTTCATCATGCCGTGCAAAAGGCCCGTGGCTGTGGATGTGTACAACATCTCCATGCCTGTGGGTATGCTCATGGATTATGTTTACCTTGAGCAGCATATCCTTATCCCGCAGAACTTCAGCAGGTTTGCTGTCCGCCACGATGGTGTGATTCTCGCTAAGCACAATCACCCTATCGGCAATATCTTCTACGATGCTTAAATCATGGGTCGCCATAATTATAGTCTTTTTGAATTTCCTTAACCCCTCTAAAAGCTCAAAAAGCCAGACCTGCGTCCTTGGATCAAGGCCGTTTGTAGGTTCATCCAGAAGAAGTATGTCCGGATTCAGAGAAAGAACAGAGCCAATTGCAACCTTCTTTTTTTCTCCGCCGCTTAAATGATGCGGCTGCCTGTCCTTTAATGCCTTGATACCAAGCATGTCCAGAGTATCATCAACCCGCTGTCGGACTTCGGACTTTTCTATGCCCAATTGCAGCGGGCCGAATGCAATCTCATCCCACACTGTCGGGCAAAATATCTGAACATCCGGCTCCTGAAATATAAAGCCTACTTTGCTTCTGAAAAATCCGGCAAATTCTCCGCTCAATATATCTTGGGTCAAAGGTTTACCTAAAGCGTTTATTGAGCCGTCCTCTGGAAACGCAAGGCCGGCCATAATCTTTAACAACGTTGACTTACCGCTTCCGTTGGCACCCAGAATGGCCAGACTTTCACCGCTATGAACCTGCATGGTTATATCTTTAAGGCCGATATATTTGCCGCCATAACGATAACAGACACGTTCTATATTGAATATGGGCTCGGGCATAAACTAAAGACAGGTTAAGGCTGAGGTTAAGAAGGTGGAATTTTTCAACCTTATCCTTGGCCTCAACCTCTTGCCTACAATTGCGCCGATAACAAAAATATAAATATTGAAACCCCCATCCACGCGTAATCTATCCCTTTCATTTCAAACACGGTCATGGTCTTTACGTCGCCGTCAAATCCCCGCGCTGTCATGGCAAGGTAAACATCTTCTGCCCTCTCCATAGACCGCTCCATGATAAGCCATATCCTTGAGGCCAGCCAGTCGCGGCTTTGTTTTAATGTTACCGGTTTTATAGTCCTTGCCTTTTTTGCAAAATGGCTGTCTTCCGCAATTTTTATCAGAACCATGACATATCTGAATGTCATGGAAAGGGCGATAACAAAGATTTTGGGGATTGGAAAACTTTGCAGCGCCCTGAAGACATTCGGATAACCTGTGGTAAGCAAAAAGAGAGTCAACAATGAAACCATGGCCAATACCCTCAATAAAAATACTGCCATTCCTTCTAATCCTTGTTTTGATATATACAAATAAAAGGTTTCCCCTTTATATATTGTTACAACAGAAGTACCGGGGGTTACAAAATTAAATACAGTGGGTAAAATGAGAATGAGTGTAAAGATGAGCGCCGGCAGCACCCTCTTCAATAAAACCATTATATTAACCCTCGAAGCAAGAGCTATAAAAACCACAAGTGATAGAAGCAATACAATTGATAATGCGTTCTTAAGAAGAGTTGCTGCAACCATGAATAACAGTACGCCTAAAAGTCTTGCCCTTGGGTCAATTTGCTGTAATAGGCCGTTTTTATCTGCAAAGCCATCCGGCTCTAAAACATCTTTTATAAAAGAGGCAATGGCCTCTATGTTTTTTTCAATAAAACCCTTCCCCCCGCCAATAGCACAGGATGGGCAAAAATCTTCCCCTGTTTTTTTAAGCCACTCCGGGATATTTACCCCGTTAGAAAGTCCCATAATTTCCTTCCGGAGAAATGCATTCTTTGAACCTTCTAACGGGGTTTACCTTTTCCACATTTTACCTGCCAAATATATTATCAATATAATGAGACCGCTCCCTATGGCAGCGGAAATAATATAACCAAAGGCCGATTGCCGGGGGGTATCAAAACCAGGGAGATTATAATCAGGCATAATGCTGGTCCAGAGCCCCTTTAGCCTTTGAATACCTTCAGGCACATATCCTATGAGTGTAATTAATTCTTCTGATGCCCATTCGCCCCATGGAGACCCATGCGCAAGAAGCCCCACTGGGGTAAATATTATTAGTATGCCCAACCCTATCCAGAGAGGTCTTAAAGGGTTAGTTTCTGGCTTATACAGTATTGCCTTATTTATTTTCAATATATAGGAAACAACCATCGCAGTACCAATTGCCTCAATAAATCCGAAGAATAAAATATGACTCATACCCATAGCAGGTATAGTAACTGATAGCTGGTATGGAAAATATAACGGCCTTCCGTCAGGCAAATGAGCTATATAAGGCTGTATACCAAGTTGAATTGCAGTAGTTAGCGCAGCCATGTTCATTGCAATATAGCCCGCAACAAATAAGGCAATCCATCTTCTTTTCTGGCTGGCATCACCGGCAGATAGAACGAGATATGTATAATACCCGGTAAACGGCATAATAAAGGCAAGATTAAAACAATTAGCACCAAGTGTTGTAATGCCTCCATCGCCAAATAAAAGCGCTTGAATCGTGAGCGCCAGAGACAGTGATATAACCGCCGCCCACGGCCCCAGCACTGATGCAACCACAACACCGCCCACCATGTGGCCTGTAGAGCCGCCTGGGATAGGGATGTTTAACATCATAATGACAAAGGTAAATGCAGCGCCGAGGGCAAGAAGCGGTATCTGTTTTGCCTGTAAAATCTTTTGAACCTTTCTGGCTGCCAGATACCAGATCGGCGCCATTGCCGCATATAATACACCGCATGTCTTTGGGCTTAAGTATCCATCAGGGATGTGCATAGTTTAAATAATAGTTGCAAGATACAAGATTCAAGTTTTAAGTTTTTACTTGCAACTTGTAACTTGCAAATTAGCTTCTGTTATCATCAGAAGCGCATTCACAATAGCCACAGCCACAGTGCTGCCGCCTTTTTTGCCTTTGATAGAGATATAGGGGAGAGCCAGTTTCATCAGTTCTTCCTTTGACTGCTCCGCGTCAACAAAACCTACTGGCACGCCGATAACAAGACACGGTCTTACCTTCTCTTCTTTAATCATCTTTATGAGTTCCAGAAGCGCAGTAGGCGCATTGCCTATGGCAACAATACTGCCGTCCATAAAGCCTGCGGCCTTTCGCATGGCCGCAGAAGTCCTGGTTATGTTATATTTTTTTGCTTGCTCAATTACATCTTCATCTGAAACAAAACATCTTATATTGCCGCCAAACTTATTCAGCCTTTCCTTGCTTATTCCAGCCTCTATCATCCTCACATCTGTAATTATATCGGTGCCTTTTAAAATTGCATCTATGCCTGCCTCAATTGCATTATTGCCAAACCTGACCAAATCGGCATATTCAAAATCCGCAGTGGTATGGATGAGACGTTTAACAATAGGCAGTTTAGTCGCATCAAATCTTGATTCATCAATCTGTTCGCCTATCAGGCGGAAACTCTCAGCCTCAATGGGATGCTGGTTTGCGATGTGCGATGTGAGATGTGAGATGTGAGATGCGGGAAAAACCTGTGAGATTTTGACTTCTATCTTCTGACTTCTGACTTGTTCAATCCTCTCCACCGCCACATCCACCAACTTTTCATGATAGCCAAGATGCGGCGCAAGAAAAATTTCCAGATTGGGGTATTTCTTCTTTGCCGTCTCTATCTCAAACGGAAGGTCTTTTGTGACATGAGAGCCCATGTAAAGAAAATACGGGTGAACAATTATCTTCATAGCTCCCTGCTTTACTAAAATATCCACTGCCTCATGAAAATCAGGATGCTCAAACTGCAAAAAGGCCGGCTGGACAATATCATAACCGCCCTTTATCTTGACAGCCCGCGCAATCTCAAGCAGTGTATTGTTCGCCTTTGACACAGGACTGCCATGGCCTAAAACGAGAACTGCCGTCATAAAAACTCCTTCCAAATAAAAATCCCCGGCCTTCAACTTGTGAAAGACCGGGGATTAACATAAACGTCATTAACCCTCACCTTCTTTACCCTTGACAAATTATTTGCTTTGTCTAACAAAGCAGATTTAGTGTTTTGCATTAGCAAAACAGATAATTTGTCAAGGGTTTACCATCGAAGACTTGTGTGAGGCATATCCTGGCAGGTCTCCTGACTTACGGTTCATCCTACTCTCTGACGCCTTCCCGCCCCGATGTAACATCGGGGCAGTGGCCTTGGTGCAGATTTCGTCTCCGTTTACAGTGGCGGGTCCGTGAGGGGCTTTCACCCTCTTCCCTATTATACCCTCTTTAAAGGGTCACCCTGATACAGTATTAAATTGTGCTTTTATTATTATCCTAAGTTACGCCCTGTGTCAAGAATAAATACAGACCGTAAAATAGCGATTGAAACACTCGCTATTTTACAAACCTACGATTTGCCTGCCATACTTCGTTATCGGCCAATTTTTACTCCTCACCGTATCGGTGAATATACGGCTCGTCGCGAATAACACACCCCTTTAGTCCCCTCTCGATAGGGGATTTAGGGGTGTGTTGTCTGGCAGGCAACTTGCAGGTTTCCCCAAAAATCAATGTCTATTTTTAGGCCAGAATAAAATCCAAAATAAATCCAAAGGTATTTGGGGGGCTGTTTTTTTGGTGCTTTGCCCAAAAAAACAGCCATCATCAAACTGTTTAAAAAACAGTGTAAAAAACATCATTCCTTTAAATGCTTCCCTTCTTCGAAGTATATCGTATAATCCATAACTCCTTCCCGTAAATATTTTGGACGTCCAAATTTCGAAGGCCCATAGACAGGATCAAAGGTCAAAGTGTATATCTTTCCCCCTGAAAGCTATCTTCTGGTTTTGGCGGAACGGCTGTCTTCTGACTTCAAAGCTATGGTGTAGCTTCCTGGCTTAAGCCGAAAAATGCATTTAGTTTTTATTTTTCGGGGCAAACGCAAGATTTGAGTCAAAGACAAGGGAAAGCTGGTTGGACAAAACGGAGCATACTGTTTTAAGTATGTGAGTATTTAGACAGCCAGCTTTGACGCAGTATTTGGCCAAAGATTGCGTTTGTCAAAAAATGCAATTACATTTTTTGGGTTAAGCCTCAGCCTCTTCATAAGCACATAGTGAATCCCTTTCCCTCTTTCTCTTTCCTCGTCCAGCTTGGAGTCGACATCTTCCACATCCTTGAGACTTTCTTTTAAACTCACCATTGATAACTGAGCTGCAATGAATTTTTGAAGGTATATTTTTCTGCCTGTTCGTTTAATCCAACCCCTGCGCCAATGCTCAAAAGGGCATTTTTATGTAGTTCAATATCAATATTCGGGACGATATAATGGGACTGTTCGGAAGCCGTCTTCATTTCCCCTAAATCTCCGTGAAACTCCAATCCGAGTGTTACCGTATCTGAAAGTCCATACTGAATTGCATTTGCATAGAAATAAGTTAGTCCCAAGGGGTCATTTGTATATCTGTAGAAAAATCCGGGGCTGATAATAATAGCAAATGAGTCTATAGACTTTGAAAATATTGTCCTCAACTCAGTACTATCCGAATATTTCTCCTGTGAAAGAGGGTCTGTATAATTTCCTGACTTAAATGCCCATTCATTGTTCAGACGAAAATCAAACCACCTGCTTTCAAAGACAGAGATATTAAATTCAGTCTTTATCAAGTTGACCCTGAAGTTATTATCGCTTGCGACAGGGCTTCCCGATTGGCTATCACCGTCAAAATAGATGGATTGAGACCATCGCTCGGTAATGCCGGTCTCTATTTCAATTTCATGGTACATGACATTCCCCACATCTCCTGTCGCCGTAGGAACAGAAGAAGATGGGATATAGTCATTTATATATGTCATCCATGTAACCCCTTCTCAGGTCTTTGCATACCATAGAGTTTTAAATGCCGCGCTTCAACCTTTTGGAAAAACCCGAGAAACAAAATGGCAAATATTACAACAGATACATTGAATAGGATTAATCTTTTACACATATTATTACCTCCATTGCTATTTTGAAATTTCATTACCATCTAAATTTACCTCATAATCTACAACCCCTTCACGGAAATGCTTTGGACGCCCGAACTTACGAGGACCATAAACAGGGTCAAACCTCAGGGTATGTGTCTTGCCTCCACTGAGGTCTATTTTTATTTTGGCAGCAGGACCATCTTCTGTCTTCAAGACTATCATATAACTTCCGGGCTTACTAAGAACTAACATGACAAAGCCTCATAAAATTGCATATGCACAGGAAGGGGCATGGAAGAAACTTTTAACAATATGCGGCATTTTCTGCAATCTCCTCATTACGCGTTTAACCGTATTTTTGAGTTCAGCCTTAGT
>JACRNJ010000037.1 GCA_016219285.1 Deltaproteobacteria bacterium | reverse complement strand
GGATTTAATTGGACAGCATAATGAGGCATACAACAAACAAAGAGGGTAACCTGATTTTGAAAATGCGTATTCACCTGTCTAAAAGCCTTATTTTATGCGGAAGGGATTTATGAATTTAGATTATCTTGGACAGCAGTGGGTGCAAGCCTAAACCCGCAGTCCTGACAAAGCGGGGCACCTATTGCAAAGCAATGGGTCAGGCGTTTTTCAGCGTCAACTAATATGTTATGTGCGGAATAGTCGGCTATATAGGAACTAAAGACGCCAGCAATGTTCTTCTGGACGGCCTGAAGAGGCTTGAATACAGGGGATATGACTCTGCAGGGATTGCTGCCATCGACGTCGGCAAAAATATAGAGGTGCGCAGAAGCGCCGGCAAACTTTTCAACCTTGAGAAAAAAGTTCATGCCCACCCTGTCAAAGGGCATATCGGCATTGGCCATACACGTTGGGCAACGCATGGAAGACCTTCGGAGGAAAACGCCCACCCTCATGTGGAGTCTGGCGTTGCTGTTGTCCATAACGGCATAATAGAGAATTACCTTCCATTAAAAGAGGGGCTGGAAAAGCAGGGCGCTGTGTTCAAATCTGAAACTGACACAGAGATACTCGCGCACCTCATATCCCGTCAGATGAAGGCAGGCAAGGCGCTTGAAGACGCAGTAAGGGAGACTTTAAAAGAGATTAAGGGGTCTTATGCAATTGTTGTTATATCAAAGGATGAGCCTGATAAAATCATAGGCGCGCGCATGGAGTGCCCGCTTGTGGTGGGCATTGGAGATGGCGAAGGGTTTATTGCATCTGACATCCCGGCTATACTGAACCGCACAAGAAGGATGATATTCCTTGAAGATGGAGAGATTGTCACTGTCACAAAGGATAATATAGAGGTAAAGACCATTGACGGCAAGGTGGTAAAAAAGACACATCGCGAGATAGACTGGAGTCCTATCATGGCAGAAAAGGGCGGTTACCGGCATTTCATGCTCAAGGAGATATTTGAACAGGCAAGGGCAGTGGCAGACACATTCAGGGGAAGGATCTCTGAAGAGGGTGGAAATGTCATACTTGATGATTTCAGGATAAATGAGAAGGATTTGCAAGTTGTAGAAAGGTTCTATCTTATTGCATGCGGCACATCATGGCATGCGGCTCTGGTTGGAAAATTTCTCATAGAGGAGTTTGTGAAGATTCCAGCAGAGGTAGATATTGGCTCTGAGTTCAGATACAGAAATCCAATTGCGGATAAAAAGACCCTGTGCATAGCCATATCACAGTCAGGCGAAACTGCAGACACGTTGGCTGCAATAAAAGAGGCAAAGAGAAAAGGCTCAAAAATAGTTTCCATCTGCAATGCCATAGAGAGCAGTATTGCAAGGGAATCGGATAGTGTCATTTATATGCATGCAGGGCCTGAAATAGGCGTTGCATCAACCAAGGCATTCACAACACAACTTGCTGCGTTATATCTACTCTCTATCAACATTGCTGTAAAACTCGGCAGTATAAAGAGGGAGACCGTGAAGGATCTCATTCAAGAGCTTGTAAAGCTGCCAAAGAAGATAGAGGCAGCTCTTTCCAATGAACCAAAGATAGAGGCCATTGCAAAGAGATACTTCCATTTCAGAGATTTTTTGTATCTCGGACGGGGCATAAGCTATCCTGTGGCGCTTGAGGGCGCATTAAAGCTGAAAGAGATTTCCTATATCCATGCAGAGGGCTATCCTGCCGGCGAGATGAAGCACGGGCCTATCGCGCTTATAGATGAGAACGTGCCTGTTGTTGTGTTGGCGCCAAAGGATGCAACATATCCAAAGATGCTGGGGAATATAGAAGAGGCCAAGGCTCGCGGAGGAAGGGTCATTGCAATAGTTAATGAAGACGATAACGAGGCGTCAAAAAAGGCGGACGATGTAATTATTATACCAAGCGCAAGCCGCCACCTCTCGCCCATACTTTTCACAATCCCGCTCCAGCTTCTTGCCTACCACATTGCCGTGCTGAAGGGCACAGATGTTGACCAGCCGAGGAATCTTGCCAAGAGCGTGACAGTGGAGTGAGATAAGATTTACGATTTACGATTTAAGATTTATGATTTTAGATTTTAAATCGTAATTTGTAAATCGTCCTTCGTAAATCAACTTATGGAAATCAAATATCCTCAGAGCATCAAAGATTGGCCCGAGGATGACAGGCCCAGAGAGAAGCTTATAAAATTAGGCCCGGAAAATTTATCCTCTGCGGAACTGCTGGCAATAATCTTAAGAACAGGCGCAAAAGGAAAAAGCGCCCTTGACCACGCAAAGGCGCTAATAGCAAACAATAAAGGATTCAGAGGGATTGAAAAGGCAACCGTATCTGAACTCAGAGAAATCAAGGGCATCGGTCTTGCCAAGGTAGCGCAGCTCAAGGCGGCATTTGAGATAGCAAAAAGATACTCAGCAGAAAAGATGGAGAGTGGGGAACAGTTTCAGAATTCAAGGCAGGTCTTTAACCACTTCCATGAATCTGTACGTTGTAAAAACAAAGAGGTTTTCATTGCCGTGCTTCTTGATGGAAAGAACCGAATGATCAGGGATGTAAAGATTTCAGAGGGCAGCCTAACATCATCTGTTGTGCATCCAAGAGAGGTATTTAACCCGGTTATAAGAGACTCCGCAGCCGGGGTAATCTTTGTTCACAATCACCCGTCAGGAGACCCGATGCCAAGTAAAGAAGATAAAGATATAACGAAAAGGCTTAAAGAGGTTGGCGAACTTGTTGGCGTCCAGGTTCTTGACCACATAATAATAGGCAATGGAAGATATATAAGTTTTGCGGATGAAGGGATGTTGTAACTGCTAAATTTCTAAATCCTAATGTCTAATCCCCGATGAAGGCCTTCGGGGACATGTTTCTAATGAAATGTCCAATGACTAAATTTCAAATTATTGTCCCCTTCGGGGATTGGGAGAAAAACCATCGCCTTCAGGCGAAGACTTTAGTTCAATCATCCTATAAAAGAAGCACACCCTCCCCTTAGTCCCCTCCCGTCAAGGGAGGGGAGATTTCTTTTAATTTCCCTCTCCCCTTGCGGGAGAGGGTGAGGGTGAGGGGTAAAGCTGTTGTATTGCTTTAGTCGGCTTACAGCCGAATTCCAAGCTACCGCCTTCAGGCGGTAGTAGTTGACTTTTTGACATTTGATATTTCATCCTTGACAGATATTCTTCCTGTCAAGGATTCATTGGGAATTAGGATTTAGAAATTAGGATTTAAAATTATTGAACAAGCTAAAAAATTATGAATTTACAAGTGATGACATTCACTATACTCGCCTACCTCATCGGCTCAATCCCTACAGGCATTATTGTTGCTAAAATATCAGGCGCCGCTGACCCAAGGACTGTCGGCAGCGGCAATATAGGCGCAACAAATGTCGGAAGGGCTGCCGGCAAGACTGCCGGAATCATTACGCTTGCAGGAGACATACTTAAGGGTTTCCTGCTGGCCATGCTTGCGACTTATCTTTTCAGCAGTTCAGCAGAAGAAAATTTTCAAATAATGGTAAGCATTATTAGCCTTGCGGTCTTTTTAGGACATATATTTCCTATATTCCTGAAATTTAAGGGTGGCAAAGGCGTTGCTACCGCGCTGGGGGTGCTTCTGGCCATCGGGCCTTTGCAGGCAGTCTTGGCGCTGCTTATCTTTATAATTATAGCCGCTGTTTTCAGATATGTATCCGTTGGTTCTATGATTGCTGCCGCTTCTTTGCCTGTATGGTTTGGTTTATTTACGTCAAGCCGTCCATATATACCGCTTACTGCAATAATAGCTGTTCTAATTATACTAAAACATTTGGATAACATTAAAAGGCTTATGCAAGGAACCGAAAACAAGATTGGCAGTAAAAAATCTAACAACTTACGCTGAAAATTGCGTTACCCCCGCCTTTGGGAAGCCGGTTTGCCCGGATATAATTCCTCTTACAGCTTTTTTATTCTTTGAAAACGTTTTCTTTCCTGTTTTGATAGTTTTCTTGGATTTCCGCTTTTCTTTGTTGGCATATCGTTTTCCTCGCCCTCATCAACAATACCCTTTATATCGCTATAAATGGCCATAGAGAGTATTGCATCAAACTCACCGGAAGACATTGTAACAACGTTGTGAGCCTCTGCAAAAGAGGCGACTGCCCTGTCTGAAGTAATAAGCGTCATGCTGCTTTCTTCAGATTTTGCCATCTCCCTCAGAATCTGATCCGCCTCCTCTCCGTCTTTAGAAAATATAACCTCAATGCCGCCCTGATTCGCCCTTGCCCTGTAGAAATTTCCTGACTTTTTACCGTCAAAAACAACCGTGATACGGTGTCCCTTTATACGTTTATAGGCTTGCAGCCTTTTAATAAGTTCCTCCCGTATGCCTTCCAAATCCATTGCCGCCTGGCCGGGCATTGTCATAACTCCGGTAAGATTATAGCCGTCTATTACCAGATGAATAGCCATTGCTTTAAAATAACAGATATATAAAAGATTTTCAACCCTTGACAAAATAGCTGATTTTATCTCTGATAAAATCAGGAAAAGGGTTTAGCCAGGGGCTAAACCTCTATTTTGTCAAGGGTCAACTGTGCCGATTTTATAAGCAGAGAATTCCTTGACTGCGTAAAATTTAATCTAAGTGCAAACATTATTTTTTAGAACCCCTTGTTTTTATGCCGCTTTTCTCTTTTTAAAAGTTGGCATAAAGATTGCTATTAAAGATTGTTATTATATAAATTATATAAATAATATAAATACATCCGTTCCGGAATAAATCAATGAACAGTAAACTGTGCTTGCTTAATAGTTTATAGTTAACAATACGTATTTGGTTTCGCGGGCTAAAAAATCCTTTACAACTTAAGGCCGGTATGCTAATTTTTGAAAACTTATTTGAGTTATAGTGGACGATAAAAATAAGTAGCTGTAGTTTGCCTGCCCCAACCTTCTGTTGGGTGCCCCATGGGTATATTTTAAAACCGCCGATAAATCGGCAGACTACAAATTTATGTCGCTGAATATAGAGGAGGTAATAACGGAGTGAAAAAAGTAGAGGCCATAATAAAACCGTTTAAGCTGGACGAGGTGAAGGACGCCCTTAATGAGATTGGAATACAGGGCATAACCGTTTCCGAGGTGAAGGGTTTTGGAAGGCAGAAGGGGCATACAGAGCTTTACAGGGGCGCAGAATATGTTGTTGACTTTCTCCCAAAAATAAAAATAGAGATAGTGGTAAAGGTAAATATGGTGGCAAAGGTTGTTGAGACAATTGTAGCCGCCGCCAAGACAGGCAGGATTGGGGACGGGAAGATATTTGTTCTCCCTGTGGATGAGGTTGTTAGAATAAGAACAGGGGAAAGAGGGGAAGAGGCGATTTAAGAACAGTTGTGAGTTAGGAGTTTGGAGTTAGGGAGTTTAAAAGCAAAAATGTTCAACTCTATAACTCTTTAAACTCCTCAACTCCTCAACTCTAAATTAAAGGAGGAAACAAAAATGTCACCAAAAGATGTATTACAGTTAGCCAAAGAAAAAAATGCGCGGATGGTTGATTTAAAGTTTTTAGACTTTGTCGGCATCTGGCAGCATTTTTCAATTCCCATCTCTGAACTTCAGGAAGAGATATTTGAGGAAGGGCTGGGTTTTGACGGCTCGTCCATACGCGGATGGCAGCCAATCCACGCAAGCGACATGCTTGTTATGCCTGACCCGGCAACGGCGGTTATGGATCCGTTTATGGAGTCCCCAACACTATCTCTTATCTGCAACATAGTTGACCCCATAACAAAAGAGGACTATACAAGGGACCCCAGAAATATCGCAAAAAAGGCAGAGGCGTTTCTGAAATCAACAGGCATAGGCGACACCGCATATTTCGGCCCTGAGCCGGAATTTTTTATATTTGACGACATAAGATATGACCAGTCGGCGAATCAGGGTTATTATTTCATAGATTCAAATGAAGGCATCTGGAACACAGGAAAGGAAGAATGCCCTAACCTGGGATACAAACCGCGCCACAAGGAAGGGTATTTTCCTGTTGCCCCGACAGACAACCAGCAGGACATACGAACAGAGATGTGCCTTGTTATGGAGCAGGTCGGCATACAGATAGAGAGACAGCACCATGAGGTTGCAACCGCAGGGCAGGCCGAAATAGACATGAGATTTGACAGCCTTTTAAAGATGGGTGATAAGCTCATGTGGTATAAATATATTGTGAAGAATGTCGCATGGAGATGGAAAAAGACCGTAACATTCATGCCAAAACCAATATTTGGCGACAACGGAAGCGGCATGCATGTTCATCAATCTATATGGAAAGGCGGCAAACCGCTTTTTGCAGGCAATAAATACGGCGGTATGAGCGACCTCGCAATGTATTACATAGGCGGCATATTGAAACATGCAAGAGCGCTTAACGCATTCTGTAATCCTGGGACAAACTCTTACAGAAGGCTTGTGCCGGGTTTTGAGGCGCCAATCAATCTCGCATACTCAAGCAGAAACAGGAGCGCATCCATCAGGATTCCGATGTATTCGCCATCACCCAAGGCAAAAAGGATTGAGGTCCGGTTCCCCGACCCGTCCTGCAACGGCTACCTTGCATTTGCGGCAATGCTTATGGCAGGGCTTGACGGAATACAGAATAAGATTAATCCTGGCGACCCGCTTGACAAGGACATATACGGCCTTTCACCTGAGGAGCTTTCAAAGGTTCCATCTGCCTGCGGCTCTCTGGAAGATGCGTTAAATGCGCTGAAGAAAAATCATGATTTCCTGTTAAAAGGCGATGTCTTTACCAAGGATGTCATTGATACATGGATTGAGTATAAGATGGATAAAGAGGTAAACCCTGTAAAATTAAGGCCGGTACCGCATGAGTTTGCGCTGTATTATGACTGCTGATTGTAGTTTGCTGATTTACCTGTCTGCGAGCCTGACTGCGAGCAACGTTCAGGCAGGTCAGCATTTTTAAAACCGCCCGGTAAATCGGGCAGACTACAAACTGCCTTATTTTGCCACGCCTGCGCATTGTATTTGTAGCATGCCGATTTATCGGCGTCTTTAAATGCGCCCATAAATCGGGCAGACTACAAAACCTGAATAATAAAAAAGCCCTGAGAAAACCTCAGGGCTTTTTGTTTGATCAGGCAGCGCAAACAATCTGATTGCCTTATCTCTTTTTCATAACAAACACAGGCGCTACAAACTATTTGTTTTCCCAGTGTCATCTTTGTTGCTTTTTCCCTCTATTTTGTGGTTTCCTTAACAGAAAATGTTTTCAATAATCAATGAGCAGGCATAGGCAATCTGTTTTAGCAGCCTATTGATTTATTTTCTTAAGAACGATACTAATGAGGCGCATACTCACATGAAACATTTGTTTCTGAGAAATGCCGTTTTTTCAATACTTGGCAGAGGGTGGAGCGTTATATTAGGCTTAATAGCAACGCCCTATATAATAAGCACGGTTGGAATAAACGGTTTCGGCGCATGGGCATTAACAGAATCAATCATTGCTTATTTCAGCCTTTCGGACATGGGTATCGGAACATCATTTACAAAGCATATAGCTGAATATCATGCAAAAAAAGAATATAACAACCTGTCCAGAGTAGTCAGCGCCGGTCTTTTATTTTATCTCATCCTCAGTATTTTGATTTTTTTACTATCCTTGATATTTAAAAACTGGATACTTGTAAGGTTCGATTTCAGCGCCGTTTCTATGGGAGATGTCTCTTTTATTTATCTCTCCATGGTGGCTGTAATGTGTATTCGGATGAGCAGCATGCCTTTCTGGAGTGTTATAAGCGGCATCTTGCGTTACGATATCCTCAATAAAACAAAGATGTTTTCGCAGGCGATTAGTTTTGCAGGCATATTTTTCTTTCTATATTTTGGTTACGGATTAAAAGGGCTTGCCGTCAACGCTGTAATTTATGCCGTAATTGATATCATACTTTCAGTAATTTTTGCCTTCCTGCTGCTGCCTCAACTTAAGGTCAGTGCGGGTGATAATCTTAAAGACACATTCTCTCAGTTGTTAAAATACGGTTTCACCATCCAGATTGTTTCGATAGCAGAGGTTATTAATGAACAGATAGACAAGATTTTTTTGGGTGTATTCAGAAGTATCTTCTTTGTAGGCATGTATGAAATAGGCGCAAAGATCGCAAATGTCGCGAACTCCCTTGCAGCAGTCGTATTGCCCATATTGGTTCCCGCAACCTCGCAGTTGAGCGCTGTAGGACAAGACGGTGAAATCAGGCAGCTCTACATAAGAGGGACAAGACTTATTGCATTGGTGGTAGCGCCGGTAACAACTATAGTGGTGTTTCATGCCGAATCGTTGGTGAGATTGTGGCTCGGGAAACAAGGTTTTGAACCTGCTGCTGCAGCAGCAAGATTTTTGACAACAGGCTTCGCCGTCTATTTGATAGCGGGGGTGGGACGTCTTATGTCAAGGGGCATCGGCATTCCTAAATATGAGATGCAGAGCGGCATCCTCATCAGTATAATCAATGTTATTCTAAGTTACTTTATGATAAGGGAGTGGGGGCTTCACGGCGCTGTTATTGCCTCATTTATATCCCTTACTATAGGCAGCACATTTTTTGCGGCAAGGTTTAACAAACAAATAAATGTTCCGAATACAAGGATTCTAAAACTATTCCTGCTGCCAGCGCTGTTTTCGGTTATATCTGTATTGCCGACTATCTGGCTGCCGGTTCCACTGGATGTAGAGATTCTCAGAGGCATGAGCATCAGGATGCAGTCATTTATATATCTTTCGGCAGTTACAATAATTACGGCATCGGCATATCTATTTTTTATATTCCTGTCGGGTTTCACCGAGGAGTATAGTGAACTACGAATCTTATTTTGGAAAAAGGATAAATAATGACGGAGATGTTAGGTAGAAGGACAATTAGTACGATAACAGTCAAAAAAATTGGTAAAATATTGGTAAAAGTTCTGGACTTTTTATTGGTGTCGGGCTATCATAGCTGTCCAAATTAGAAAACAAATCTCAAACAATCTTATTGGCAGAAAAATCCTGTATTTTAATGCGGTTAAAACATCATGGCTATTCTTAATTTGGATACGACTGTTGGGCTATATCCAGGTAAAACAAGAGATGGGATAATGAGGAAAGACAGTAAGGCAGCAAAACCGATAGACAACGGAAAAGCCAGAAACAGGGAAATATAAAAGAATATGTATATAGTGAAGCAGTATTTTGGGTTGAGGCATACTGCGCATAACAAGACATACCGTGCAAGGTTTACGCAATTGATAAAGAATAAAATAGATGTGATGTTTCGGCAGATGTAGTAAATGCCCGAAAAATTGATTCAAAAGACGGCAAATCTAAAAAATCCGACGAAATGAAAGGACGGTAACCCGAATAATGAAAAATTCAAAGGCCTCTATGGTAATATACGAACCTAATAAATATCTGAAAGACGGATTTTTTAAGGTCTGGAGATATATGTTTAATGATACGTTGGCAAGCATGGGGTTAGGCTATAGGCTCTTTATACGTGACTTTACTGCAAAATATAAACAGTCTTTGTTTGGGTTTTTATGGGTAGTCTTTTTGCCTTTATTTACTGTCTCTGTATTTGTCGGGATGAATAAGTCTGGGATTCTGAGCATTAAGGATACCAATATTCCATATACAGTATTTGTCTTATTCGGTGTGACAATATGGTCGCTTTTTACTGGTTTGATAAGCGCTATTGCCGGCACAGTCGGGCAGTCAAGCGGTTTTATCACCAAGATAAATTTTCCAAAGATTGCACTTGTTCAGTCGCCGACATTGGTTTCTCTTGTTGACTTCTCTGTCCGCTTTGTTTTGCTTTGCATAGTGATGATTATTATGAATACTTTCCCAAACAGCCTGTTTTTCCTCTTGCCTGTGTTTTTGCTGCCCATTATCCTTCTGGCAATGGGGGTTGGGATGTTTTTTGCCGTTATAGGGGCAGTGTTCAAGGATATCCCTAACTTTATAAATATGTTTTTAAGTGTCGCAATGTTTTTTATGCCTATTGTTTATTATATGCCTGAGAGCGGGATAATTTATCAATTAAATATGTATAATCCAGTGTATTATCTGATAGATGCCTCAAGAAGCCTGTTTTTTGAAGGGCAGATTGTCAATACAGGCGGCTTTATCCTATCATCGTTTTTTTCAGTATGTGTTTTTTTGGCAGGCTGGAGATTTTATCATGTCTCAATCGCAAGGATAGTGGAGAAGGTTTAGGTATGAACGACAGCATAGTCATAAGGGCGGATAATGTTTCAAAAAAATTCTGTAGGACAATAAAGCATATAATGACCTACGGAGCAATAGATATAACGAGGGATTTTTTTGGAATCAAGTCAAACACAGAAAAATTAAGAGATGGGGAATTTGGGGCTGTAAATGATGTCAGCTTTGAACTTAAAAAGGGAGAGACTCTTGGTATTATAGGGCATAATGGTTCCGGCAAGAGCACAATGCTCAAAATGCTAAACGGCATTTATATGCCTGACAAGGGAAGGATTGAAATAAATGGCCGCGTGGGGGCATTAATTGAGGTTGGAGCAGGTTTTCACCCCATGCTTACGGGCAGGGAAAATATATATATAAATGGCGCTATTCTTGGAATGAGCAAAAAGGAGATAGATGAAAAATATGATGAGATTGTTGAATTTGCCGATATCGGTAATTTTATTAATTCTCCGGTAAGGCACTATTCAAGCGGCATGTTTGTGAGGCTTGGCATGGCGATAGCTGTTAGTCTGCAGCCGGAGATACTTTTGATTGATGAAGTCCTGTCTGTCGGCGACATTTCCTTTCAGAATAAGAGCATGAGACGTCTGGCAGAAATACGGGAAAAGGCTAATGCAGTAGTGTTTGTAAGTCATAATATGGAACATATAAGAGCGTTATGTCAAAAGGTATTAGTACTGCACAAGGGGAGGAGCATATTTTATGGAGACCCCTATGAGACTATCAATAAGTATAATGCTTTATCACGCGATATTATACTAAAGGGAGCAAAGGATTCAGATTCGTTATTGCATAAACAGGGGCGTCAATCCTCTGGTCAGATTGAAATTCTTGATTTTGGCATATTAGATATTTCGGGGAGAAAGGCAGACAGGCTCAGAGTGGGAGAAGATATTGTATTCTATGTTAACTTCCTGTCTAATGTAAATATTGAGGAACCACTTATAGGTGTGACTGTAGTGGATGAAAAAAATACTATTTGCATGTGGCATATAAATGCTGATAAAAAAATAAAATTTGCTCCGATTCTACAGGCAGTAAAATATAACTTTGAAATCAGATTATTAGCGCCTGCAATCTTGCCTGGGGTTTATAATTTTCATTTCACATTAAGAGATGAGAAAATTTATGAGACTTACGAGAGAATATTTAATATTGAATCATTCGTGATAGAAGGGAATGCTCATAATAGGGGGATAATTGCGTGCGATTCGGCGTGGAAATTGGATATAATATAAAATGTTTAATAAACTAATAAATATTATCTTTCATCTAAAAAAATCTATGAGCGCGGAAGTTAAAATTTATTTCAACTGGTTAAGGATTGTTGCATGTTTGCCATCCAGCGTAACCGTAGGGTTACATAGTCGTCTTGTAGGGAAAAATATTGTTATTGGAGAGCGAACACATATTGAAGATTATGCTCTAATAAGATGTTATATCTATAATCCGGAAGAATATATCAAAATAGGCAGGAATTGCAGTATACGATTTGGCGCCCAAATTCATACGGTCGGAGGATTTATAGAAATGGGCGACTACTGCTCTATAAATCAGTATACCGTACTATATGGGAAGGGCGGTATACGGATTGGAAATTTTGTTAGAATTGCTCCGCATGTCGTAATTGTAGCATCAATGCATAGATTTGCACGGGTGGATATTCCGATTAAAGAACAAGGACATGATGCGAAAGGGATAATTATAGAGAACGATGTATGGATTGGCGCAGGGGCAAATATTCTTGATGGTGTGCGGATTGGAGCAGGAGCAATTGTTGGAGCCGGATCTGTAGTTACAAAGGATGTATCACCATACACTATTGTTGCAGGGGCGCCTGCAAGAGTGATAAGGAGCCGCATTAAATAATAATGACAGTGTCTTTCAAATGAAATTAATTTATTTTACACAGGCTCGCATACCTTCTAAGTGGGCACACTCAATTCAGGTATTGAAAATGGCTCAGGCATTCCAACAGATTGGATGTGATGTGGAGTTAGTTGTCTATAACAGTTCGCTTGGAGAGTGGCTTAATAGAAGGAAATTGTTGGGGTTGATATGGGAACAGTATGGTATTAGCACAAGATTTAAGATTAATATTTTACCTTTTTCCATGCTAGTCAATATTGAAAAAAGGAGAGATTATGGAAGGTTGTCATTGAGTTGGTTAATGGCGTATTTTGCAAAATGGAAAAAAGCGGATGTTATATATGCGCGTGATTATTTAATGCCATATTGGACAGCCCAAATGGGTATCCCTACAATTGCAGAGACACATGTTGAGCCGACCGATTTTTATCAGAAGCAAAAGCTGTATGAGGCAACCAAGTTATACTCTTTTAAGGCGCTGGTATCTATATCAGGAATCCTTGCCGATCAATTTGTGGAGGCTGGGGTGCCTAAGAGGAAGATTACAGTTGAACAGGATGGGGTTGACTTTTCAGCATTTTCTTTTTTTGATAATTCAGAAATCTTGCGAACTAAAAGGGACTTGCTTCAACAACGAAAGGCTATTGCGCTTTATGCGGGGCATCTTTATGATTATAAGGGCATCCCTCTTATTTTGCAGGCCGCAGAAAGATTCCCTGATATTTCATTTGTATTAGTTGGCGGCTGGGAGGAGGATATAAGACGGATCAAAAAAGCAGCCGATGACAAGGGCTTAAAAAATATAAAGCTTGTCGGATTCATTCCGAACAATAGTGTATCTGTTTATTTAAAGGCTGCCGATATCTTGCTCTTGCCGTATTCTGCTGAACATCATCAGGCAAAAACAACTTCCCCTCTGAAGCTATTTGAATATATGGCATCAGGTAAGCCGATTATTGCAGCCGCCCTTGATAATATTGTTACTGTTCTTACGCATAAACGCAATGCTTTTTTATTTAATCCGGATGATATAGATAGTTTTTCAGACGCTATAAAGACGGCTCTGACAAATGCCGCCGAATCTGAGATGGTTAGCAAACAGGCTTGTTTTGATGTCAAGCAATATGATTATAGAGAGAGGTGTAGTAGAATTCTTAGATTTGCCGGTTTTGATGTATGAGGCTGAAAGATGAAATGGGTAATTAGAATATAAGGCAGAGAAGCGGTTGTCGCAAACTTTTTCATCCATTGATAAAAACACCCTGATGAAAATGTAAAAACAAGTTGGAATGAAGCAGAAAGGAGTGATATGTCATTTCATCCTATTAAGGCGGTTTCCGAACGACTGAATAAAAAACTAGGCAAACATATAATCCGTCAAGAAATTCAAAATTTTAAAACAGAACTACGAGTGCTTGATCTTGGGTGCGGCCAATCGCCATCAAGCCATATATTTCCCAATAGAGTCAGTGTAGACATTAATCCGGCGCCGGGTGTGCATGTTATAACCGACGCCCATTACCTTCCTTTCAAATCAGGCAGTTTTCAGCAAATTATATGTTCAGAAGTATTAGAGCATCTATCAAACCCCAAACAAGCAGTTAAAGAAATGGCGCGTGTTTTGGGCGACAATGGACGTTTGGTTTTGACGATGCCTTTTATATATCCCATTCATGAAGCGCCGTGTGATTATCAAAGGTTTACTATCTATGGGCTAAAGAAATTATTCAACAACTATGGTTTTAAGATAGAACAAATTAAAGCTTTATATACAGAAGAACAGACTTTAGCTATTTTACTGCAGCGCATTGCTTTTCAACGTGATGATTCTCCCATCAGGCATTACTTGTATCTGTTGATTGCTTATCTGTTGTTTCGTTGTCCGGTTGTAAAGACACATTGTTATCAGGACATATCACGTCGTGTCACGGGACCGTTTCTAACCGCAGGATATTTGTTGGTGGCACGAAGAGGAAACTAGGGATAATGTCAAAGCAATTTTTGTTTATATGCGCATTTTTTTAGAGGACCGCTACGGTCAGCTGATAAAAGAGTTATGTTGTTAGATTATAAAATTTTCAGGCGATTGCCAAGCGATGAATACATGTTTGGCTGTGCAAAGAATTTTAAAACCGAGAGACATGAAATATATGAACCGGGATGATGTTAACCTGACATTATTTTTTACAAAAGGTGTTGGTTTAAAGACATGGGCAGAGATCGGAAGCCTTGACCGCGAGGTTGCTATTTATAAAAGGTTAACCGAACACTTAAACAGTGTCAGTTTTGTTACATATGGCGGCCATTCGGATCTTCAATATGGCAGGAGCCTGGCTAAAATACAGGTTGCTCCGTTAATATGGCACCGGCTGACTCATGTAACCATCTTAAATTTGTTATTCAGGCATTGGCATGTGATAAGGAATGCAACCATCTTCAAAACTAACCAGATTCAAGGGGCTGAAATTCCCATATGGTTAAAAAAAATATTTAAAAAAAAGTTGATTGTTAGGTGCGGATGGCTATGGTCATTAAACTTAGAAAAGCAGACAGATGATGCAAGGGCAATAAAAAGGGCCAGACTAATGGAGAAAAATGCCTTTGAGTCTGCTGATCTAGTGGTAGTTACAACGCCATATATCAGACAACAAATTATCGATAAATATAATATTTCTCCTGATAGTGTGTCAATAATCCCCAATTATGTAGATACAGATAGTTTTTTGCCTGATCTGACGAAAAATAAATCTGATTCATCAGTGTGGAAAATTTGCTTTGTTGGAAGGCACTCCCCTGAAAAGAATATAATATCATTGCTTCGCGCCATTCATCTTTGCAGGGATAAGGTGTCAAAACCAATTCACTTGGATTTATATGGAAGCGGACCACAAACATCCGATATGAAACATATTATTGACGATTTGCGGCTGGATGTAAGTTTTTATGGGAATATCCCCAATTCACAATTGCCATCTAAATTAACAAATGCTGATATATTTATTTTACCATCATTCTATGAGGGCCATCCCAAATCGCTATTGGAAGCCATGAGCTGCGGGTTGCCATGTATTGGAACAGATGTTAGAGGTATTAAAGAGTTAATATGCCATAAGGTAACAGGATATCTTTGCAATACCGATGATAAGAGCATAGCCGGCGCTATTAAAGAGGTTTTTTCTGATGAGAATCTGCGAACAGCAATGGGGCGAAATGCACGAAAATATATGGTTGAGAATTTTTCATTGGAAAAGGTTTTGAAAATGGAATTGGATGTAATACAAAAAGTTATCAATATGTGAAATTTGATTATACAGGTGGAGAAATTATCGAAAAATTCTATCAAACGAGGATCGCAGCATGAGCCATTTGGTGTCCACTGATTCCATCTTACCCCGGACATCCGACCTCATTTCCATAATCGTGCTCTGATAATAGTAACTAAAAAATTAGGATAATTGAATATATGACTAGTGTGGTGTTACCAACGCTTCTTTACTTATAGCTATTTTGCTCATAATAGATTGGACGGAAGCAGTCCAAGCGAATATTTTAGGGTTCTGGTTATGAGACTCTATATATTGTTTGATAACCTTAATAAGTTCTTTC
>JACRNJ010000035.1 GCA_016219285.1 Deltaproteobacteria bacterium | reverse complement strand
CAGAATCTATGCGCCTGACTGCAGCAATTCTCAACTGCTCTTTCGCTTTTCGTGGCAGTCTACGAGCATCAAATATTTTTTTGCATATCATGCCTCATATTATACACTAATGAGGCTTAGTTTGTGAAGATATTAGTAATTGTCTTTCCTGTCCGATATTTCATACCCAGGTTCAATAAGGAAGCGCAACGACTGCTGCTATTTTTTAACATTATAATTCTTTAAATACCTTTTCTACGGCAGCCAGTGTTTTATTAATGTCGTTCTTTGAATGCGCCAATGAAACAAATACTGCCTCGAACTGGGATGGGGCAAGGTAGATACCTGATTTCAGCATCTTTTTAAAATATTTTGCAAACCTTTCAAGGTTGCTTTTTCTTGCATCCGCATAGTTATCAACCGGCCTGTCATTAAAAAAAAGCGTAAACATTGCGCCAGCCCGCGCAATATGCACAGGGATATTTTTTCTCTTGGCTATAGTTTCGAGGCCGTCGCATAGCCCTTTGCTGGTTTTCTCCAACTTTTCATAAACCCCCTTGCCTTTTAAAATCATGAGGGTCTCTATGCCTGCGGTCATGGCAAGAGGATTGCCTGACAATGTCCCTGCCTGATAAACAGGGCCGGATGGCGCCAGCATCTCCATAATCTTTTTCTTTCCGCCGAATGCGCCGACAGGCAAACCTCCGCCAATTACCTTTCCTAGGCATGTCATATCAGGGTCAACATCATAAACCTTCTGCGCCCCGCCGTAGCAAAGCCTAAATCCGCTCATAACCTCATCCAGTATCAACACAATACCGTATTGATTGCACATATCCCTGAGCGCCTTTAAAAAACCGCTTTGTGGAAGCACAACACCCATATTGCCAGGCACACCCTCTACCATGATGCAGGCCACACCTTCAGGGTCGTTCCTTAAAATATCCTCTATTGATGTTATGTCGTTGTAGATGGCCGTATAAGTATTTTTTGCAATATCCGCCGGAACTCCGGGGCTGTCCTGCACACCAAGAGTTGCTGCGCCGCTTCCTGCCTTGACCAGAAGGCCGTCACCGTGGCCGTGATAACATCCTTCAAATTTTATTATCTTATCTCTTTTCGTATATGCCCGCGCAAGACGTATTGCGCTCATGGTCGCCTCTGTGCCTGAGTTTACAAAGCGCACCATGTCCATAGAGGGGAATGCCTCCACCACAAGCCCTGCAAGTGTAACCTCTAGCTCGGTTGGCGCGCCATAACTTGTGCCTCTGTCAACCGCCTTTTTTAATGCAGCATTGACTTTGGGATGCGAATGGCCGAGGATTGCCGTCCCCCATGAGCCGACATAATCTATAAAGCAGTTGCCGTCCGCATCGTATATCTTTGAGCCTTTGGCCTTTTTGATAAAGAGCGGATTCCCGCCCATTGCCTTAAACGCCCTGACAGGGCTGTTCACCCCGCCGGGAATGAGTTTTTGCGCCTTTTGCATGAGTTGTTTGGAATTGGTGGTTTTCATAGTTTCTCCTACCTCCATGGGGTCAGACTTACTTATTGACAATTAGCCAAGGTTGAGTTGAGCAAAGCAAAATCCAACATTTGACTTCACAAATTCTACTTATAAGGCAGTTTCAGCATATCAACTCTATCCGCAATCTGCTCAAACTCAGGGTCTTTGTGGACAAGTGTAGAATTGGTTTTTATGGCGCTTGCAATAATCCAACTGTCGGCAACCGACAGATTGTTTGTTGCCTTCATTTCGGAGGCTATATTTATCAAAACATCATCAACATCTACGCGTTTTATAGGCAACAGGCTTAAATCCCTGTAAAATTCATCTGCCACTGCCTTCCCCTTTTTCTTCCATATACAATATCTGCATTCCATAAAGGTCATAAAGGAAACAAATACGGAAGCATTAGAAGATTTTTTCAGAATATCTTCTACCGTATCCGCGCCATCTTCCGCATTCCACAAGGCAAGAACAGCAGAGGTGTCGAGCAGATATATTTTACTCCCCTCTTTCTTTTTCACACTCAAACTTCCTTTGCTCTTTTCTTTCTTTTATAAGGTTTTTTGTGGTGTAAAGCCCTTTGCCTTTGCCGCGAAAGGCCGATATTGGGTCTTTCGGAATAGGAATAACCCTTATAGTGTTCCCGTCAACAACCCAATCAACCTTCGTTTCCGGCTCTATATTAAATTTATCCCTGATTTCTACAGGAATTGATACCTGCCCTCTTGCCGTAACAGTTGTTTTCATACAAACCTCCATTTAACAAGATAATTTATATTTTATCTTACCCAGTGGACAGTGTCAAGATTTATATCTTTCCTTCAATCTCCATCTTCCTTATACCCGCACCCTTGCTTCTGGCATTTTATTGCCTTGCCTGCCCTTTTGGAATATTTCTCCATAAGGGGAGGAGGGTATTCATCGGGTTGTTTTACTTAACCCGCCTTGCGAATTTTTGCTTTTCCGCTTTTTACTTTTCCCTTTGCGCTTGCAGTTTTGGATTTTTTCTTTTCCTCGTTTAATCCAGCCATGGAAAGACATTCATCCAGTGTAAGCTCCTGCGGCTCTTTGTTGGCGGGGATGCGGAAAAATTTCTTTCCGGCCTGAATGCACGGGCCGTATCTGCCGTTCACTACTCGCACGCGCGCGTCACCATCCCACGACCGGATTAGCTTCTCTTGTTCCTTTTTCTCCTTTGCGGTCACCAACTCAATGGCGCGCTCCAGAGTTACACTGAACGGGTCTTCACCTTTGCTCAAGGATGCAAAGATATTTTTATATTTCACATAAGGGCCAAATCTCCCTTTTGCCACACTGATATCTTCGTTCTGAAACTTACCCAACGCTTTCGGCAGGCGGGGGCCATTCAGAATTTCCTTGACCCTTTCCAGTGAAATAGTGTGCGGGTCTTCACCTTTGGGGAGCGACACATAGCCGTCCTGATATTTTATGTACGGACCAAAACGTCCTATGCCCACAATCACCTCATTAGCTTCATGCATTCCGAGGTTACGCGGCAGTTTAAAAAGTTCCATTGCCTGTTCAAAGGTGATGTTATCCACACGCTGGTCTTTGCGGAGCGAGGCATAACGCGGTTTCTCGTCGTCATCCTGATGCCCTATTTGAACCATAGGCCCAAACCTTCCGAGCCTCACGATTACTTGTTTTCCTGTCTTCGGGTCTTTGCCTAGCAGACGCTCACCGCTTTGGCGCTCTGATGTTTCGGCAGTGTGCTCCACTATTTCATGAAAGGGCTTGTAAAACTCTGCAAGCATCTTCGTCCACACTAATTTTCCCCCGGCAATTTCGTCAAACTCCTCTTCCACCTTTGCCGTGAAATTGAAATCCATAATGTCTTTGAAATTATTCATCAGAAAATCATTTACCACCATGCCGATGTCCGTGGGAAAGAGTTTTGCCTTCTCCGCCCCGGTGTTTTCCGATTTAATTTCTTCTGTGATTTGCTTATTCTTCAAATGGACACAACTGAAATCGCGTTTCACCCCTTCGCGGTCTTCCTTGACTACATAATTTCTTTTTTGAATGGTAGAGATGGTGGGAGCATAGGTTGAAGGCCTTCCAATACCTAGTTCCTCCAGCTTGCGCACAAGCGTAGCTTCGGTATATCTGGGCAGGTGATGCGTGAAACGTTCCGTAGCAGCTATTTCTTTGCCCGTGAGTTTCTCGCCGATTTTCAAAGGAGGAAGAATGCCTTCTCTGTTTTCCTCATCTTCGTCGTCTCTTCCTTCCAGATAAACTTTCAAAAACCCCTCAAACTTCAGAACTTCTCCCTGCGCAACAAAACTTTCTTCAGCTGTTGACACACAGATTGTTGCTGTAGTCTTCTCCAGCAGGGCATCGCTCATCTGCGAGGCAATAGTCCTTTTCCAAATCAGATCATAAATGCGGAGTTCCTGCGCATCGCCTTCAATTGAAGAGGCGCCGAGATATGTAGGACGAATAGCTTCGTGCGCTTCCTGCGCCCCTTTGCTCTTTGTTTTGTAACGACGGGTATTGATAAAGTCTTTTCCATACAATTTTTCAATCTCCTTCTTCGCCTGGTCAAGCGCTGTGTCTGAAAGACTTACCGAATCCGTGCGCATATAGGTTATTTTTCCGCTCTCATAAAGTCCTTGCGCAGTTCTCATGGTTTGAGCAACAGAGTATCCGAATTTTCTTCCCGCTTCCTGCTGAAGTGTAGAAGTGGTAAAAGGAGCGGATGGGGATTTCTTTGCCGGCCTTGTCTCTATGTTGGCGATGGAGAACTCCGCATTTTTGCATTTTCCGAGGAATGATTTCACCTCTTCTTTGGTCTGGAACTTTTTCGGCAGCTCCGCTTTCACCACCTCGTTTTTCTCACTTAGAAAAACAGCCGACACTTTGTAAGATGAAACAGATTTGAAATTTTGTACTTCTCTTTCCCGCTCCACAATTAATCTTACAGCAACGCTCTGCACCCTTCCTGCAGAGAGGGCGGGTTTCACTTTTTTCCAAAGGATTGGCGAAATCTCGTAGCCGACCAGCCTGTCCAAAACCCTGCGCGCCTGCTGCGCATCCACCAGATTTTTATCAATCGTTCTCGGATTAGCTATCGCTTGTTGAATCGCCTCTTTGGTAATTTCAGAGTAGCTTACCCGTTTTGTTTTCTCAGGCTTCAAGTCCAGCGCTTCCGACAAATGCCATGCGATGGCCTCACCTTCGCGGTCTTCATCTGTTGCGAGCCACACCGTATCTGCGCCTTTGGAAAGTTTTTTCAATTCGGCAACCACCGCTTTTTTATCAGGTGAAATTTCATACAGGGGTTCAAAATTATTTTTTACATCCACCCCTATCCCTTTCTCCACCAAGTCGCGGATATGGCCGACGGAAGACTTTACTGTGAAATCCTTGCTGAGAAATTTCCCAATGGTCTTTGCCTTTGCAGGGGATTCTACTATGACGAGTGATTTGGGCATAATATTTTTAAATTTCCAAATCCTAATTTCTGAATCCTAAACAAACCTAAAATTCTAACTCAAAACAGCCTTAGTCATTATTTAGAATTTAGATATTAGAAATTAGTATTTGTTTTTTTAATACCTCCTTACAAACTGTTTTCCAGCCTGCTGCTCAATAAGTCCTTTTAATTCCATATCAAGAAGCAGTGATGATGTCTTTTGGGCAGATAAACCTGTGTTTTGTATGATGCTGTCAATGAAACATGGTTCATCAAGAAGGTTTATAATCTTTTCTTCTTCAGGTGAAAGCCGCGGCCGTACCTCGCTTGCTGTGTCTGTAGCTGCTTCTGTTTTCTGGTTCAGGACTCCTGGCATATTTATTGACAATTCTTCCAGTATGTCCCTTATATCTTCAACAAGCTTTGCGCCATCTTTAATAAGTTTGTTTGTGCCTTTGCTCTTGCTGGATGTTACGCTGCCAGGCAGGGCAAAAACATCCCTTCCATAATCAAGCGCCAATCTTGCTGTTATAAGAGAGCCGCTTCTGAGCGATGCCTCTGCAACCAGCACGCCTTTAACAAGGCCGCTGATAATCCTGTTCCTCTGGGGAAAGTTTGTTGCAAGCGGCGGGGCGCCAATGGGAAACTCGGACACAACAGCGCCATTTGATATAATCTGTTCATACAGTTTCTTATTTTCTGACGGATATATCACATCAATGCCGCTGCCAAGCACAGCAATCGTCCTGCCTTTGCCTGCAATAGCCCCTCTGTGCGCCGCCGAGTCTATGCCCCTTGCCATGCCGCTTATAATTGTAATCCCAAGTGCGGCCAATTCTCTGGATAGTTTTTCTGCAACAGCGATGCCGTATAATGTTGGAAGCCTTGTGCCTACAACAGCTACAGCATTTTCATCCTCTTTACATATTGTCCCTTTTACATAGAGATACGGCGGAGGATCTGGGATTGAAAGCAGGGATTTGGGGAAATCTGCGTGTCTCATGGTCAGGAATTTAACGTCGTGTTTCTTTATGAGGTTTATTTCATTTTCTACCCACTTCCACTCGTTAAATCCTTTTATGGCCTGGCTGAGTTTTTTCCCGATACCATGGGTTTGTTCAAGTCTCGTTAGCGATGATTCAAAAACAAGCCTTGGCTCATGGAATTCGTCAATCAGCGTCTTATATGCTAATTTGCCAATTCCCTTAATCCTTCCAAGTGCAAGCCAGTATTTTATTTCGTGAGCCATAAAAAATAATTAGGCTATAGGCAACTGGCAAGTGGCAATAGTAAAACCTATAGCCCATAGCCTATCCACCTATAGCCTCTTTTGTTTTGCTGTCCTTACCTTGTCTCCTTTATAGATGACATAACCGCTTTTTGTTATAAATGCAGTGGATGCGTCCTCTTCTGCACGGATTATTACAAACGTTCTCATTTCTGTTGGAAGAAAGATAATTGTCTTTTCCTCTTCAGATAAAGGAAAAAACACGCGTAAAAATCAATTTTTATTTCATGGCAGCTTCCCTCTTCATAAAACTATTTTTGGAGTTCTTGAATCTTTATCACTGCCTTTACTGCCGCCTCTGACGATGGGTATCTCTCTATAAGCAATTTAAATGCATCCATTGCCTTTTCTTTATTGTTAAGCTCCAAGTATGAAAAGGCCACTTTTAAAAGCGCATCAGAAGCCTTATTTGCATTGGGATAGCTGTCCACTGCCTTTTTAAACTCCGATAGCGCCTTTTGATAATCTTTCTGCGAATAGTAGATTTCTCCAATCCAGTACTGCGCATTATCTGCCAGCGTATGTTGAGGGTAATGCAGAATAAACTTAGCAAACTTATCAATTGATTCAGACAATCTGCCGGACATGAATAGGTTTTGTGCTTCATTGTAAAGAGCCTCAGCGCTTGGCAAAGATTCTGTTTTTTTAATCTCCTCTTTTTTTATCAGTTCTTTTTTAACCTCTTCTTTCTTTATATCTCCTGTCTCAAGTCTTACAACCTTGAGGTTATCAGGCGGTATAACAGGGACAGCCATAGCCTTAAGCTCCACGATATCTTTTTTGCTGATGACGGCTTGCTCCTGAAGCAGAAGGAATTTGTTATTTAATGCTTCCATATTTGCATTGGTTTTAGACTGGTTTTTTTCTAATTCGGCCATATGAGCCTTCATATCCTTTAATGTTTGCTCCTGCTGTGGGTTTGCACAGCTGGCAACAAACAAACCGAGAAACAGGATAAGGCTTGCCAGCATACCGGAAAATCCAGCCTGTAAAGATGTGGATGAATGGTTTGAGTTTCTCGCACAGAGGGTATCAGGAAAATACTTGCCTGCAAATGTGAGGTGGTTTACCGACAATTGTTTCATAATTTACCTTTAACAGTTGCTGAAAAACCAAGATAGTGGTCTTAGCGAGCGAAGCGAAACAAACTCATCTCTATACAAATCAATAAGTTACAGATTGCTTCGTCACAAAAACCACTCATCGCAATGACAATATGGGGCTTTTCGGCAGCCTGCTAACGAGATAAGAATCAAAACTTAATCCCCTTTGAGATATTTGTCAAGGAGAATTTATAACATGTCATTTAAAATTTAAAACCGCACTCCTCTATGATACCTTGTTGAGATTATAATTTAAAATTTCCAACAGGGAGGAGTGCAAACAATGACAGAGCAGATTAACAAAAGACTGATAGATGAGCAGGTAAGAATGATTTTAGAAAGATATTTAAAAAAGGAACTGAACGCAAAGCAAGGCATGGATTTGCTTGGACTAAAGCGGAGACAGTTTTTTGAATGGGCAAATAAGTATAGAGAAAATCCTGCTTGTTGGACGATTGCTATAACCGAATTATTACAAAAGATATTCTTTACATCCTTTATCTCTCTTCCAATAAGGCATTTATAAATTTTGCTGCGCTGAACTTGACATTTATAATTTAGCCCGAAAAATGCATTTGGTTTTTATTTTTTGGGTGCAAACGCAAGATTTGAGCCAAAGACAAGCCCTTGACAAATTAACTCCTTTGCCTTTGACAAATGAGTTTTGTGTTTTGCTTCAACAAAATACATAATTTGTCAAGGGCAAGGAAAAGCTGACTGGACAAAACGGAGCATACTGTTTTAAGTATGTGAGTATTTGGACAGTCAGCTTTGACGCAGTATTTGGCCAAAGATTGCGTTTGCCAGAAAATGTTATTGCATTTTCTGGGTTAATATTATAAATTGTCATATATGACAATTCAGCAATTATATAAACTCCATGATGCAATCTTACGCAGTATCTTCGGGAAAGAAAAGGAGTTATTCCCTGGGGCGCAGGTAATTCTTGGCGGCGGAACTGCTCTGGCAAGATGTTATCTCGGACACAGGGTATCATATGACCTTGATTTTTTTGTAAGCAAGAGATTTGAGCCGATGCTGCTCCAGCGCCGCATGAAAGATGCCGGGCTTCGGCTTCATGCAGTTGAAGCAGTGACAGACCCGATGTATGCTGCTCAACTGCATGGAATGGTCAATGTGAAAGGTGAATCCATCAGGATTAGCATTGTAGAGGATATCTATGCCGATATGTTTTCGACAGTCACGGTCAAAGGCATCCGAACTGAGGTTATTGAAGGTCTCTATCACCGAAAGCTTCGTACAATAACCGGAACGGGAGAGGTAGTCACTGAAACCGGGAGAGTGGCCGGCAAGGGCGCCCGTCAGACTGCCCGCGATCTCTTTGACCTTTATGTGTTGAGTAAAGAAATCAAACCAATCATGGAGTTTGTAGCTGAGATAAACAGCAGGGGGGCAAATGTTTCAGAACGGGTTCTTGAGAGCGGGATAAGGAATATACCGTGGAAAGACCTAATGGATGAGTTTGAAACGCTTGAAGTTGCGGAGAGGTATAAGGGGATAACCGCTTTCAATGTAAAGCGATATTTTGATATATGTTTCAGACCAATATAAAAGAGAGACAAAGGATATTGCGCCAAGCCTTCTGGAGCGGGGAGATGAGCTATAGGAGATGGCGCGGCATCATGCGCAAAGGCCCGGAAGGTCATAAAAAGGCATTCTGCCAGTCCTTTCTTTATCTGCCTGTGCGCTGGCTGCTGCATGAGATAGGAGAGGAGCGCTTCGTTGAGGTATGGCCGGAGATAAGGGATGAGTTCGGTATGGATTCACAGGAGGAAAGAATGGCTATTAATGCATGGGATGCTGTGTGGGGGATGATTGCTGCCGGAGATTCACAATATCCTGTTGACCCTGATGTTGCCATGATATCCCGTAAGCGCCGGGAGATATTACAGCTTATTGTGAGCAACCCTGGAATCAGCGCTTATTCAGTCGCAAAAAAGACGGGACGGGATTACAGCCGGATTTATAAGGATATACAAACGCTTATTGAAAAGGGAATGATTGAATCCAGGCCGAGAGTCGGTTCGATAAGGAGAGAAATGCAGCTTATACCCAAAAGGTCCGGCAATTCCATGCTGGCCGGATTAGTATAATCTGTTTTAAATATCTTAATCTTACTCCAGCCTGAAACCAATATCTATCTCCATTGTCATCTCTTTGTTTTTTAATTCATCAGGCATCGCGCTAAACGGCGCTGCCTTTTTTATGGCCTCGCATGCCGCCTTATTTAGCATATCGCAGTGGCACGGCCTCACAACTTTGATATTGGCCACACTACCATCCGGCTGTATTACAAAATGCACTCCTACAACACCCTCATATCCCCTCTCCCTTGCCCATCGGGGGTAAAACTTTGACTTCTCTATCTTTGACCTTACCATGCTTATAAACCTGTTTGTTTTATTGGCAATATCAGGGATAGTGATATTATCAATAGCAGGAATATTATCAACAACAGGAACAGCCTGCGCATAAACATCTTGCGCATCAATAACATTAGAATCGACAACAGTGGATAATGGAATTTCAACATGTTCTTTTTGCGCAGATTCGCTGATATCAGTTTCAATATCCTGAACTGGTTTAATCTCTTGATTTTTTATTTCTTCCTGTTTTTCTTCTGTCTTCGTCTGCAAAGGAGCAATCTCTGCCTTTTGGGGAATGGCAACTTCCTTCTTTCTCTCCTTTTCCGGCTGAACGATTTCTTTTTCCTCGGTCAACTGAACAAATTCCAGCGGCGTAACATCCATGAATGCCTCCTTCACAGGCTTATACAAAGCCGCCACTGAAAAAAGCACCATGCTATGGAATAAAAGAGAAATGATAAAGGGTGTTTTAAGGCTGCTCATCATGGCTTTCTCTCCTTTCCCTGCTTAAAACTTACAGAGACTGGCTTCTTTGTTGCTATAGCCAGTCTGTTTATGCCGGCTGTCTTTATTGCATCCATCAGCTCAACTACGTTTCCGTGGCTCACCTCTTCATCGGCGCTAATCATCACCAGGATACCGGGATTCTTTGAGACCTCGGCCAGAAGCAGCGTCGGTAGTTCTGCCCTTTGAATTTTTTGTTTATTAAAATACAGATAGCCATCTTTTGAGAGTGTAACAGAGATATCGTCCTTTAAATCGCTTTTTGAGGCCTCGGCCTTTGGCAGATTCACCTGCATACCACGCATGACGGTCATGGAAAGGGTGGCTATCATAAAAAATACCAGCAGAAAAAACATTGTATCTATCATAGGGATAATCTCTATGCGCGCCTTTTTAGGCTGTTTTCTGAAAGAACGTATCTTCATAATTATTCCTGCTGTTTCAAAATCATTTCAACTCTTGTTGCATACTGCTCCATCTCTTCCTCTGCCTTCTCTACTTTGGAAAGAAAATAATTGTAGGGAACAAGTGTCGTAATGGCCACCGTAAGCCCGAAGGCAGTTGCAATAAGGGCCTCTGCAACACCGCCTGTAACAGAGTGCGGCTGGCCAATGCCGACCACCGACATGATGTCAAAAGACTGTATCATTCCTACAATCGTGCCAAGAAGCCCAAGCAGCGGGGCAAGGGTTATAATAGTGTCCAGGGCCGACAGATATTTCTTCATCATCGCAATCTCCTGCATGGCTGCTGTTTCCATGGCAAGGGTTGCAGAGGCATTCTTCTGCATAATCCCGCTGGAAATTATTCTGACGATATAAGAACCTCTGCCGCTGACATCCTTCATAAGTTCGCCGCAGTTTTTATCCTCTGTCATCTGAAGCAAATGGGCCGGCATAATCCCTTTCCTCTGCTTCAGCCAGAACACAGCCCGCTCTACAATGATTGCGATAGAGATAACAGAACAAAGCAAGAGCGGTATCATGACAATGCCGCCTTTTGCAATAATCTCAAACATAAATCCCCCTCACCCTTCCCTCTCCCACAACCCCCTAACCCCCTTTGATAAGGGGACTGGAGAGAGGGTTTTATGGTTTCATTGCCCTGATTACTACCTTTGAAAATCTTATCTCATCATAAGCCCAGACAGCATATACGCTTCCATCGTCGCCTGCCAACAAAATTGGCTCATGAGACCTCCTTACACCCTGATTCAACTGCATTGGTTTAGAAAACCCCTTTCCATCTTGATATGATGCAAATAGTATCCTAGTCAAGACCGGTGTCTTCTCCTCCCACACCACATAGACTGTCCCATCCTTTGCAACAGCCAATCTTGGGTGGTCAGGAAAAAATCTGCCGCCCGATGGCAGTGATTGTTTAAAAATAAATGTTTTGCCTCTATCTCTTGATACGGAAAGATATACGGCCGGAAGGCCATCGCTCCCCTCTGTATACCATGTATAATAAAGAACTCCATTCTCATCAATATTCATAGAAGGCCCTCTATGAGGACACCCCTGTATAGCCCACTGGTCTCGGCTTACTACAACAGGCTCATTAAATGTTTTGCCATTATCAACAGAACCGGCAACCACCATATCGCGAATATCTCCATCAAAAACCTTCCGCCATGAGGCATATACTACACCGCCTGGTCCGGCAGTTACTGCTGTCCTGCAGCAAGGACAGACATTATCGTCCAGCCGCATATTTTTCTCAAATGTCTTGCCGCCGTCCGTTGACCTGGCAAAGTATGCGGATGAAACGCCCTTCTTCCCCTGCTTAATGCCCGCAGGGACAAGTTTCTCCCTGCCGTCAAGCCACGCAATAGCGATGATGCCGTCTTTTCCGACCGAGATAGATTCAAACCCCCGTGAGCTTGGCAATACATTATCATTAACTGCTGTGGACGGCAGAAATGTCTTCCCCCCGTCAAGAGAACGGGCAAACCGGATATCCGCAGCAAAATCACCGCCTTCCCGGGGGCTTGTCCATGTAAGATAGATTTCACCTTTTGGCCCCACAGCCATGCCGGGACTTTGATGAATCCCATTGGCAGGGGCAGTTTTCTCATTCACCTTTACCCCGTTAGAAGTCTCTATATTGGATGTATCCGGTTGATTGGTTCTGTTAGTGTTTTCTGTATGTGGACTTCTAACGGGGTTTACCGGCACAATCAGTGTCTTACCATCCATTGACAATGTTGTAACATATACATCACCTTCTTCCCTGATATAAGAAATGAATATCTTGCCATCATATACTGCTGCAGCAGGAGGAGAAACCTTTTTGTCGGGATGGCTGATGCTGAAAGGAGGACTAAACGAAAACTCGCCTGCCATGCAGTCCGTACAAATAGCCGCAAATAAGACGACTGCCGCCACAATATTGGAAATTAGAATCTTGTCCTCGAAGGTTTTAATCGAGGATTTGAAATTAGAAATTTTCAACATTATATTCCCCAGTGGTAAACAAACCCTGCATAAAATGTCTGCGGCATGCCCGGGTTATATTGGGCAGAGCCAGTAGATGATTTTGAGGCGCTCTCAGCATAGAGTTCATCTGTAACGTTTATTGCCCTTGCATAAAGTTCCCATGATGGGTTGAATTTGCAAGATGCCCTCACATTGAAAAGGTTGTGGCCGTCATATTTTTCAGTATTTCCATCATCAAGCCAGTAACTACCGAGTTTCACCCATTCAATCTCAGTCCTTCCGCCGTTTAAGATATGAGGTTCATAATATAAACGGGTATTTACTATCTCTCTTGGCGCAGAGGATATCTCCTTGCCGCTGTAGTCTAAAGTTGACGAAACTCTGTAGTTCTTGTATGTATGTTCTGCATAAGAATAACTCACATTAAGTCCGACCTCGTTTATCGGTTTTATGCCAAGCCCAATCTCAACACCTTTATGCTCGGTCTCACCCGCATTACGTTTTTCACTTAAGTTGGCAGCTACCCTGTAGGAGACAATATCATCCTTTTTCTGCATCAGATATAAAGAGGCATCAAGGGTTAGTTTGTTGTTCAGAAAACCTGCCTTGACGCCTGTTTCATAACTATCAATCTTAATTGGCTGAAGATTTACTGTTGTTGCGGCAGTGCCATTGCTTCCTTTGAATAAGTCGCCTGATGAAGGCACGCGGAAGCCGTGATTGTATGAAAGGAATGCACTGACATCTTTTGTAAATGAATAAGTCAACCCCGCCTTTGGGCTTAGATGGGAGAAGGTTTTTTTTGTATCTGCAGGCCTGTTTGCATTTGCTGCAAGGCGGGTCTCATAATCATAGGACATATCATCATAACGGGCGCCAACGGTTAATCTTAATTTCTCCAATGGCGATACTTCTGTATGAATATACGGCGAAATCCCTGTAAATGTTGCATCATAGTCGTAGTTGTTGGTCGTAGATGTGTCATAGGTATAGGATGTATATCTATCCCCTGTTTTTGTTACGATAGTTCTCCTTTCAAAGTATGAACCCGGGCTATAGTCAAGGTCAACGCCCATTACCAATCTTGTCCTCATCGGTTCAAAATCGTAACGGTATTTACCAAGTAGTCCATAAGACTGAAACTTTGTAGTGTAATCAGAACCCCTGTAGTTGTTTCCACCAATGCTGAATATGCCCCATCCCGGATGTAAGTCCATCTTATTCACTCTGTAATATGGGATAACACTTATAAGGCCTTTGCCTTCTGACACCTCTTTTTCAATATCAAAGGAGAGTCTGAATGCATCAACTTTTCTGAAATTAAAGGTCGTATAGCTGTATGATGGCCGGGTCTCATAATCTTGTTTTGACAATCCTGCCGATTCGCCGTGTCCGTCAATATTGGAATAGGCAAGCACAGTTTTTATGTTTAAGGTTGTATCAAACATGTAATCATGGCGAAGGGTTGCTGCCTGCCTGTCGTATGCAGTATCATCCTGCCAGCCGTCCGTATGCGTATCATTCAAATCAAGTCTAATACCGTGGCTGTCCCATGTATTGCTGCCGCTGAAAAGGAGGCGATACCAGCCGTGTTCACCTGCCTCAGGGGTGAACTCTATCTCAGGTGTCAGAGACGGCGCCCTTGTCATTGCATTTATTGCCCCGCCTATTGCATCGCTTCCGTGCAAGGCGGTTCCGGGACCTTTTATAACCTCTATCCTGTCAGCGCCCGGCATATTGATTTCATAAAGCGCATTGTGGTTAAAAAATCCTGTTGACCTTATCGGTATGCCGTCCTCAAGAAAGAGGTAAAGAGGCTGTGTTGTAAGAGGCTGGCGGATTGCTGTAACATGCCCCTCCCCCGTTGTCTGCCTTATCCAAACACCCGGAACCCTGTTCATAACCTGCGAGGGATGGGACGGTTTTATTTCTTTTATTTCCCCGCCCTTTACTACACCAACTGTCTGAGGCGTCTCTTTTGCTGCCTCAGCCTCCCTTGTGCCGGTAACAACAATATCCTCAAGCTTAGTGGCGCCTTCTTCTGCATAGGCACTGAAGGCCAATAAAAATATATTTATACTAAAAAGAAAAAGAGCAAATATCTTCATGAATTTCCCCTTTGTTTTAGAAATGCTGGGCGGATACTTTAAATGTCCGCCCAGTCAGGCATTGTGTTATCCATTCAGCAATATCTTGACTGCTTCACTCTTGCTATTTATGCCATTTATGTATTCTTCCTCGCTTATCTCTTTAATTAGCTTGATGCCAAGGGATGTTTCCTTCCTCTTTACGCGAGGAAGTCGCTTTGCCCTTTCAAGAACAGTAATGGGGTTGCTGCCCTTTATAAACCAGACCCTTTCAAAACTGTTTCCTGCGCCCATATGGCCGCATGCAGTGATTAGTTTATAGAACACAAATACCTCCCGTAAAAATAGAGGCTAGGGTCTAGGGGCTTGAGATTAGCAAAAACCAATCTATAGGCTCTATCCCTAGTCCTTTTATTTAATCTTAATCTGAATGTGGAGAGAAATCAGGATACGAGCTTGGGAGGTCCTTTTAATGGAGCGGGTATGTTGCTTAAAAACATGACTTTCTGAGAATGGATTCTTGATATGATATGTGATGAGGGTTTTAAATCTGCAAAAGTGTCTGCTATGGTCAGTTCAAAACCAAGAGCTGCCACTTGGTCTGCCGAGCAGTCGCACTTTATGGATGTTTGAGGCATGTCATGGTGAGAATGATTAGCATCATTACGCGTAGTCGGACAGATTTCGCCCTTTGGCATCTCATGGCTTGCCATCTTATGAGATGAATGGCCATTAGTCGTATCACCATGTCCTGACAGACACAATGATTGACAAATCATATCCATATTCATGGCAAGCACGGCGAAAAGCAGAACTATTGCAAAAAATCTTTTCATTTATTTTTCTTCCAATAAGGCGTTTATAACAGCATTGACACCATCCGATGCCCAATCCCTCGGCCCAATTGCCCTGCCTGCTATCAAACCTTTCTTGTCAACAAAATATGTAACAGGCACGCCCCATGTCCAGTATCTATCAGTCACATTGCCGTCCCTTGCAAGGAATACCGGAAAGGTTGCGCCAAGCCTTTTTGCAAAGGCATTTATATCTTCCTGCGTTGCCTTTGCGTCTATGGACACAGGGATAAAAAACACATCCTTATCTTTAACCCTCTGGTACATCTTCTCAAAGAGAGGAAACTCCTCTTTGCACGGTTTGCACCATGTGCCCCAGAAGTGCAGGATGACCACCTTGCCCATGAAGTCCTTCAGGCTCATCATATTTCCATCAGGGCCTTTAATGGTAAAATCAGGCGCCTCCTGCTTAAGTTCCTGGATGCCAATGGCATTGAGATGCGCCTTATCAAGGCTATAGCAAGAATCGGCAAATAATAGCGTCAAGCCCAGTATGAGACTTAAGATTATAATCTTCATTTAAAATAGATATGTTACTGCGCCATTCACCTTGTAGTCTTCAGCAAGCTGAGTTCCATATAGGTTGTGATAAACAGGATGCTGATAAGATAGCTCAAATACCCAGTGAGGCGCTGCCACAACCTGAACCCCCGGTGTGAGATAGGTTGTATGCCCACCTGAATTAACAACCTCCACCCCATTCTCCTTTTCCCTTTCCCTTAATTCCCCGTTCAGGCCAAGTGAAAAGAAAAGCTGCGTAGTTGAAGGCGCAAACTCAGCAGGATAGACCCTGTATTTTGCCGTGATATCATAGTTCAACGTATTCCCGTACTGATGTTTCTTATCTCCAGCCTTTCCCTCTGTTGTAATGGCGCCCAAGAGATTGGCAGATAGAGCAAGTTTTTGGATAGCATGACTTAAAGAAAGGCCTACGAGATAATCTGTAGAGCCTGTGCCAAGTTGGAGATGGCCCTGTCATGGGGTCCAAATCCACGGTTCCATCCGGATTGACCATAAGCTCACCATTCATGCTGGTTTTTTTATAAGGAACTGCTCCCAGAAGCATAAGGTTTTCTGTGATGCCGTAAAAACCTGTAATCTCAGTTGTCCAATACTCCTCTTTTGCACCTGGATTTGTAATCTTCTCTGTTCCCTTATAAATACTATTCAAAAGTGTATACCTCTCATTTACCCGGATACCGGCGCCTTTAAATGTTTCCAAGGGAGATATACCCTGTGACAAAATACAAAAGTCACATGCAAAACTTAAACTGGTTAACGACATGAAAAATCCAATTGTGTAGATTACTACTGACGCTATTTTCTTCATTATAAGCCTCCTTCTTTTATTTTAGAAATACTGGGCGGACAATTTAAATGTCCGCCCTATCAGCAAGTAGATTTACTTTTTCTTTGGCGCTGTCTTTTCAGAGGTCTTTTCCGCATGCATTATAGATTCCTCTGCGTGCTTGATTGCCTCTTTTGCGTGTTCAACGGCCTCTTTTGCATGAGAGTCGCCGCCTGCCTTGATAGATTCCTCCATGTGTTTTATTGCCTCTTTCACATGGTTTATGCCCTCTTTTGCGTGATTTACCCCTTCGCTGGCATGTTCTTTAGCACCATGGGTCTCTGCGTAGACCGTGCCTGCATTAAATGCAGTGAAAAACAGCGATACAAGCATTACGGCAAATATTTTCCTTTTCATTGTCTTTACCTCCTCGTTTTGTTTGATATGTCATTTCTTCTCGTTACCAAGCTATGCTTGGCAATGCAATTGTTTATGAAGCTCCGGCTCCATAGAAAAAAGCTGTAGCTTTTTAGACATCGGCGTTCCCAAGCTGGACATGCCTGTGATACAGCAGACATAGCTTGGAAACAAGAAGATTCGCTTCGCTCAAATTGTAAAATGCAAATTGCAAATTATAAATTGCAAGATTGGTTTCACATTTTAAAATTTCAAATTTCCAATCTTTAATTTACAATTTTTATGAGTGGAACTGGCTATGAGAAATCAGGATATGAGCTTGGGAGGCCCTTCTAATGGAATGGGTATGTTGCTTAAAAAGACGACCTTTTGAGAATGGATTTTTGATATGATATGTGACGAGGGTTTTAAATCTGCAAAAGTGTCTGCTATGGTCAGTTCAAAACCAAGAACTGCCACTTGATCTGCAGGGCAGTCGCACTTTATGGATGTTTGAGGCATGTTATGGTGCGACTCTTGGGTGTCGTGATGTGTAACCGGGAACATGTCTGCTTTTGGCATCTCGTGATTTGTTGTCTTGTGAGATGAATGGGCGCCGGCCATATCGCCGCGCCCTGCCAGGCATAACGATTGGCAAACCATGTCCATATTCATGGTAATCACGGCTAAAAGCAGGACTATTGCAAATGACCTTCTCATAAAAGATAGCTGACAGCGCTGATGCTTATTCTTTTATAATTAACAAATTCTTGCATACATGTCAAGACCATAAAATAGACCATAAAAATAGATTGATTTTTGGGTAAAAAGCAATTTCTGTTTTTAGACGTCCTTTTACGATATTTTATGATTTGGCCTTCGTTGCTTGATATAATTCCGAGATTCCGTATTTTTCTACCTTGTCCCTCAATGTCTCTCTTTTCATCTTCAGTATCCTTGCGGCTTCGCTCTTATTTCCGCCTGCCTTTTCAATGGCCAGGATAAGGAGCCTTTTCTCCATATCCTTTATCATATCCTCAAATGAGGCGGCTTCTGTCATAACATCAATCAGATGTCTGTCGCATAACTTTTCCGGTGATGCCATGAGAAAATCAGGAAGATCCTCAACTCTAATATCATTAGATCTTGTAAGGGTTACTACCCTTTCTACCACATTTTCCAGCTCCCTTACATTGCCTGGCCAATCATAATTTATCAAGAGCTTCATTGCTTCGTGGCAAAAGGTTTTCTTTTCTCCTTTGGATGAGTATTTATTCAGCAGATACTCTACGAGAAGCGGGATATCCTCTTTCCTATCCCTTAAGGGAGGGAGGTTTATGGGGACTATATTTAAACGATAATAAAGATCCTCCCTGAATTTTCTCTGTTTTGCCAGCTTTAAAAGGTCAACCTTGGTTGCGCATATTATGCGAATATCTATTTTAATAGTTTTGGTTCCGCCGACCCTCTCTATCTCCTTTTCCTGAAGTACCCGAAGCAGCTTCGTCTGCATTGAAAGAGGTATATCATCTATATCATCCAGAAAGATGCTGCCGTTGTTAGCCAGTTCAAACCTCCCCTTTCTTTCCTTAACAGCGCCGGTGAATGCGCCCTTTTCATGTCCAAATAGTTCGCTCTCCAACAAGGTCTCGGCAAGGGCTGAGCAGCTAACTTTTATAAATGGGTTATCTTTTCTTGGGCTGTTGTAATGGATGGCATTTGCAATAAGCTCCTTGCCTGTTCCGCTTTCTCCAACAATAAGGGTTGTTGCATCAGATGGGGCAACTGTCTTAATCAACTCATAAACATCCCGCATCTTCTTGCTCTTTCCTATTATATTGCCAAAACGGTACCGTTCCGTTATCTCTTGCTTAAGTTTAATGTTTTCTTCAACAATCCTTCTGAAGTCCTTTAGCCTTTCAATTATAAGGAGCATCTCTTCTGATGAAAAAGGCTTTGTTATATAATCATAGGCTCCAAGCTTCATTGCCTTTATGGCTGTATCTATTGTGGCATATGCAGTCATTACAATAGCCGTAATCTCTGGTTTTAAGGTTTTTATTTCTTTTAAAAAATCCAGCCCGTCCATATGCGGAAGCCTTATATCGGTAATTACAACATCAAATTCCCGCTCTTTGAATATATTGAGCGCCTCAATAGGATTTTCCATGGCTAACACAGCATAACCTTGTTTCAAGAGAGCATCTGTTAAAGTTATCCTTTTAATCTTTTCATCTTCTACAATAAGGACATTCATATATTGACTATTGTGCTTCTCCCCATTCATAATTTGTAGTTTGCCCATTTATGGGTCTATTCTTGCGCCTATCAGTAGCAGGCTTAAAAACGCCGATAATCGGCAACTACAAGGTCTTTAATTCTTTACTCCGTTAGAGAGCATAGTTCTCTAACAGGGTGCGCTCGCTTTTATTGCTGCCGGCAGTGTTATATTAAAGACAGCTCCTTTCCCTTGCTCACTATAAACATTTATATCTCCGTCGTGCTTTCGCACAATTTCAAGGCTTACAGATAATCCTAATCCTGTCCCTTCGCCAAGCAATTTGGTTGTATAGAATGGTTGAAAGATATTAGCCATATCATCATGGCTAATGCCGATGCCGGTATCTATTATTTTAATATCTACAAAATTGCCTGCCTTACTTGTTTCTACAGTAAGCGTGCCGCCTTTCGGCATTGCATCCAGAGCATTGAGTATAATGTTAAAAAAGACTTCCTGCAGTTGATGAGAGTCTCCAATTACAGCGGGAATATTAGCCTCAAAACTAGTTTTAACCGCTATCCCTGTGTTTTGTAATTTATAATCGGTCATAATAATAGTTCTTTCTAAAACACCATTTATATCCACTTCTTCCCATACAGGCACATGCCTCTTTGCATAACCCAGAAGGTTTCTAACAGCGCATTCAATATCATATAACGCTTCGTCTATTAACTCAAAATACTTCTTTTTTAGCTCAGTGTCCTCTGTTTCAGTTTTAATAACGGCAAGGCAATTCTTTATGCCGTCCAGTGGGTTATTAATCTCATGGGCGAGCTCTGCCGACAGCCTTCCTATTGATGCAAGCTTTTCCGACTGTTCAACCTGCGATTTTACGTCCTGAAGATTTTTATATGCCTTTTCCAGTTCTTTTTGAAGAAATTCCAATCTCCTCTGAGTTATTATAAGTTCATCTCGGTCATGCTTTGCCCTCTCAGAAATAAAACCCATAAAACCCGCAATGAGAAACATTATAAATATCCTGAATGCCATGTCTGTCCATTGCAGCAGCCACCACTGGTCATATACAGCTATGACATAAACAATAGAGGCAACAGCGGAAAGGGCGATCCCCCTATAAAATCCATAATAAAATGAATGAATAACAATTGGCGGATAGATTATAAGAAACAGTATGCTGTTAAAGCCGCCTGATAATTTTATAAATATTCCTATAAAGATTAAATCCAGGCTTAAGCAGGCAAAATATATTGTTTCTATCTTTTGAGGCCAGATAAGTATCAATCCGTGAGCGATAATGCTGTAAGTGATAAAAATGAGAAAAGGAATTATAATCCATAACTTTAATGTATCGGGATACGGATGTAAAACCAGCCAGAAAAAACCACATGTTATAACAATGCCCCTCATCAGCATAAAGGCATAATCCACTATGGTCAGGTCTTTAATGCCCCTGGTCTTGGTTCCTATCCCTTGCAATGCAGATGAAATTCTTGGTGTATCCATAGTTATAGATAATGGCAGTAATAATAAATGGACAAGTTTTTCGAAACGCCAGTTCAACAATGAAGTGCAACACTTGGGAAGCAGAAATGAGAAATGCTGTCCTAAGTGTCTATCTCAAAACAATATGCCATGAACGCCTTAAATAAGTTGACATGGTATTAAGAAATCCTAAATCCTAATGTCTAATTTCTAATGAAATGTCCAATGACTAAATTTCCAATGTTTTTTGACGGTTGGCATTTTATCCTTGACATATATAGTATTCTTCCTGTCAAGGATTTATTAGAAATTAGGATTTAAAAATTCGAAATTTATTATAGTAGACACTTATTTTTATCGTTGACTACAATTTATGACTTTCACTGCAAAATACTACTATATCCTTAAAAGTTTCTCAATAATATAAGAGTCCCCCAAATAGATATTCAATGGAGAAGAAAGCTCTTTAGACGGCCAACCCTCTAACGGTGTTGACATGGAATAGGGATTTAGTAGAATGGCTGTAGCCGCTATTATGCCCCAAAAAAATCTTTTAAAATATATCTTTATCCCGTTCTGGTTTGGTTTTTTAGTTTTCCCATTTACCGGGATAAAAAGCGCCATATTTTTGAGCCTTGCCATTATTTCAGGAGAGGCAGTATTTTATGGCATTACGAGGTTAGAAGCCACTGCTCGTGTCAAAAAAATCTTGAAGCTCATTTTTAGGCCACACATTTTACAACTCTTTGGCAAAAAAGGTGGCGGGGGATTAAGCGCAGGCTCATTAAAAGGCCGCAATATAATTCTTGCCAGTATCGGTTTTGCCGCGCTTCTTGTCATACTGCCTGTTTTCCTTAATAACTACTATATAGATGTCCTGACCCTTGCAGGACTTTATGCGGTTTTAGCCCTAGGTTTAAATATCTCTGTTGGCCTGGCAGGGCTTTTGGATTTGGGCTATATCGCCTTTTATGCGATAGGGGCATATACCTATGCGCTTTTGTCGACTAAACTCGGCGTTTCATTCTGGCTTGCCTTGCCAATAGGAGGTTTTTTTGCGGCAGGCATTGGTTTTATGCTAGGCATAATTACGCTCAGGCTGCGTGGTGATTATCTTGCAATTGTAACCCTCGGTTTCATCCAGATAGTTCATCTTGTCTTAAATAACTGGGACGGCCTTACAGGGGGGCCAAATGGCATACTCGGCATAGCAAGGCCGTCTCTTGCATCTTTTAAATTCAGCCAGCCAATACATTTTTATTATCTTATCCTTGGCATTGCGCTATTAACAGCTATTGTAATAAACCGCCTTAATAATTCCAGAATAGGCAGGGCATGGATTGCTATGAGAGAAGACGAGATTGCGGCAGAGGCCATGGGTATTGACACAACAAAGATGAAATGCCTTGCCTTTTCCATCGGCGCCTTCTGGGCTGGCATTGCAGGGGTGTTCTTTGCAGGAAAATTTGCCTTTGTATCGCCGGAGAGCTTTACATTTTTCGAGTCTGTCTTTGTTCTTGCAATGGTTGTGCTTGGCGGCATGGGAAGCATACCGGGGGTAATTGCAGGCGCAACAATCCTGATTATCCTGCCGGAGATTTTAAGGGGGTTTGCAAGCTACAGGATGCTTATCTTTGGCGCTGTGCTGGTTGCAATGATGGTATTTAGGCCGCAGGGTCTAATCGGCAGCCAAAGGCGAAAGATAGAACTCCATCCAGAAGATGAAAAGATTTATGTTCAGGAAATGGAATCACTATATGAGGTGGAGCATAGATGAGAGTTGCATTTTTACAGACATCTCCTGTTTTCGGCAAGATTAAAGAGAATGTAGAAAAGGCTGCCGCAAAACTCAAAACATTAGATGCCTCACTTGTTGTCTTGCCAGAGCTTTTCAGCACAGGTTATCAGTTTAAATCAAAGAAAGAAGTTTCTCTTTTGTCAGAAGAAGCGCCGCAAGGCTGGACAAGTCAAAGGCTTATACGAATAGCCAAAAACAAAAAAATCTTTATTGTTGCAGGAATTTCTGAAAAACATTGCGGCAGATTCTATAATTCCGCTCTCCTTATTGGGCCAAAAGGCTTTATCGGCGCCTACAGAAAGGCGCATCTTTTCTGGAATGAAAAAAAGTTTTTTACAACCGGCAATACATCTTTTAAAGTCTATGACATCGGTATTGCCAAGGTTGGGATGATGATATGTTTTGACTGGTTATTCCCTGAGGTGGCGCGAATCCTTGCCTTAAAAGGCGCTGACATTATTTGTCATCCGTCAAATCTTGTGCTTCCGCACTGCCCTCAGGCAATGATAACGAGGTGTCTTGAAAATAAGGTCTTTGCAATAACAGCAAACAGGGTTGGGGTTGAGCATAGGATAAAAGGGCAGAAGCTGAAATTTATAGGCCAGAGCGAGATTGTTGCGCCTGACGGCAAGATACTCTGTCGCGCATCTGACAATAAAGAGAAAATAGGAATTGTGGAGATAGACCACAAATTGGCAAGGAATAAAAACATAACACCTCTTAACAATATTTTTAAGGATAGGAGGAAAAAGCTTTACAAGCCGCATATATGTTAAAGTCGGCAATGTGAAATCCTCTGTGTAACTTTTCAGGAGGCAAGACAGGGCATATAAAGGGGAAGGATGTTTGAGTTGTCAGAGGCAAAGCGACTGCGCAAAAAGGAGAAACAGCATTTCTTGCCAGTGGCCTCATTGTTTTATACTGCCGAACTATTATTTTTCCTTCAGCCTATAAATACTCCCTTATTAATATCTCCGCAATCTGCACAGCATTGAGCGCAGCGCCCTTGCGCAGGTTGTCGGATACAATCCACATATTGATGCCGTTTGGTATGGACTCATCCTCTCTTATCCTGCCGACAAACACCTCATCCTTTTGAGACACATCTATGGGCATGGGATAGAGTTTATTTTTCGCATCATCTATAACCTTTATGCCGGGGGCCTTTGAAAGAAGTTTTTTTACCTCTTTCGCTGTTATCTTCTTTTCTGTTTCTATGTTCACAACCTCCGAATGGCTGTTGAATACAGGCACACGAACGGTTGTGGCAGTTACTTTTATTGAACCATCTTCCATTATTTTTCTTGTCTCATTCACCATCTTCATCTCTTCCTTTGTATAGCCGGTGTCAAGAAACACATCTATCTGAGGAATGCAGTTGAATGCTATCTGATATGGGAAGACCTTCTTTTCTATCTCCTTCTGGCCATAGATTGCAAGCACTTGGTTGGAGAGCTCATCCATTGCCTCTTTACCCGCTCCTGAAACAGCCTGATATGTGGAGACCACAATCCTTTTTATCCTGACAGCATCATGAATAGGCTTTAATGCAACTACCATCTGGATAGTTGAGCAGTTGGGGTTTGCAATGATATTTCTTTTTTTATACTCAGCTATTGCCTTTGGATTTACCTCCGGCACAACCAAAGGCACATCCGGATCCATCCTGAACTGACTTGTATTGTCTATGACAACACATCCTGCCTTGCCGGCCTTTGGCGCATAAACAGCGCTTACTGATGCGCCCGGCGAAAATAAACCGATATCAATTCCTTCAAAGGTTTCTTCGGAAAGCAGACAAACCTTTTCCTCCTTGCCCTTATATTCAAGAAATTGTCCGGCAGACCTCTCTGATGCCAGAAGCTTTATTTTATCTACAGGAAATTTTCGCTCTTCCAGTATCCTTATCATCTCCTGGCCAACGACACCGGTAGCGCCCACAACAGCCACATTATATTTTGATTTTTTCATACTTCATACCCTTATTGTTTATTTTTCAAATCTATCAGCTTTTTGTGCTCATCTCAAGGAGAAATTTATTTTTCTCTTTTCGGCCTCTTGTTTGCTTCAAGAACCTTTTTCCTAATCCTGATATTCTTAGGCGTAACTTCTACCAACTCGTCCTCGTTGATAAATTCTATGGCCTGCTCAAGGCTCATCATCCTTGGCGGCGCAAGACGGAGGGTTTCATCAGAGCCTGATGCCCTCATGTTGGTCAATTTCTTTTCCTTCACCACATTGACATCGAGGTCATTCTCTCTTGAATTTTCGCCAATTACCATGCCCTCATATACAGCCGTGCTTTCGCTTACAAGCAATTCTCCTCTTGGCTGGATATGAAATAGGGCATAGATGGTTGTGACACCGGCCCGGTCCGAAACCAGCGCGCCTGTCGTACGTTTTGAAATTATTCCTTGCCACGGCTCATATCCGTCAAAAATATGGTTTAGCAGCCCTGTGCCTTTTGTATCTGTAAGAAACTCTGTTCTGAAACCTATAAGCCCTCTGGAGGGCAGACGAAATTCCAACCTCACCCTGCCGTGGCCGTTATTCTGCATTTTCTGCATCTTGCCTCTTCTCATGCCGATCTTCTGTGTTACAACGCCGATAAATTCCTCAGGGCAATCTATGGTAAGTTGCTCCATAGGCTCGTGCAGCACGCCGTCCACCTTCTTGGTAATAGTCTCCGGCATTCCCACGGTAAGCTCATAACCTTCCCTGCGCATCATCTCTATAAGGATTGCCAACTGCAATTCGCCTCGCCCCATAACTTTGAATGAATCCTTTGATTCCATCTGCTCCATCTTGATTGCCACATTATAGAGCAGCTCTTTTTCAAGCCTTTCTTTCAGGTGTCGTGATGTCACAAATTTTCCATCTTTGCCGGCAAATGGCGACGAGTTGATGGAAAAGACCATGGAGATGGTAGGCTCATCAACCGCAATCCTTGGCAGCGGTTTCGGGTTTTCAACATCAGTGATAGTATCGCCGATGTTTGCGCCTTCTATTCCGGCAATGGCAACGATGTCGCCCATAACCGCTTGCGGCTGTTCAACCCGCTTCAATCCCTGGAAACCGTAAAGCACAGTAATCTTTGTTTTTACTACCTCTCCCTTTTGATTCACAACCCCAACCATCTGGCCGGCCCTGATTGTTCCGCTAAATATGCGGCCTACAGCCAGTCTGCCCACATAGTCGTTATAATCAATATTGGTAACAAGAACTTGTAAAACGCCATTCTCATTCCCTTCCGGCGATGGGATAGTTTTGAGTATCAGCTCAAAAAGAGGTTGGAGGTCTTTGCCCTCTCCGTCGGGTGTAAGTTTTGCAAGCCCCTCTCGTGCGATGGTGTAGATAACAGGGAAATCAATCTGCTCCTCAGTTGCATCCAAATCAATGAATAAATCATAAACCTCGTTTAATACCTCTTTTATTCTGGCGTCAGGTCTGTCAATCTTATTTATGACCACAATGGGCGGCAGCTTGAGTTCCAGCGCCTTCTTCAAAACAAAACGGGTCTGCGGCAGAGGGCCTTCGGATGCATCCACCAGAAGCAGCACGCCATCAACCATCTTTAAAGTCCTCTCAACCTCGCCGCCAAAGTCCGCATGACCAGGCGTATCAACAATATTTATCTTTACGCCGTTGTATAAAACAGCAGTATTCTTTGCCATGATGGTTATGCCGCGCTCCCGCTCAAGGTCTATGGAGTCCATAACCCGCTCCTCTACCCGCTCATTTTCCCTGAATATGCCAGCCTGCTTAAGCATGAAATCAACCAATGTTGTCTTGCCGTGGTCAACATGGGCAATGATTGCAATATTTCTGATTTGTGTGTTTTTCAATTTGTCCCCCCAGAATTTTTAATACTAAATATTTTAGTATACTCTAAAAAAAGCACATTTTGCAATTAAAAAATATGAGTGTGTGTCAATTAATATCAAATTCTGAACCCAACACGTCACCCTTTTGAGGTCATGCCGCCTTGGACAACTCGCCGCTTCAATGGAAGAGCAGGAAAAAGTTATTGAAGCTAACAAAAAACTGATTGGAATAATGAAGCAAAAAATCACCGAAGTTTTAAGTGAAATATAACCGTGTATAATTATTTTATGTTTAAAATTGTAAAAACCCGCGTAGTGTGATATTTTTCTCAAACCATGAAGATTGTTGATTCAGCTACAATGAGGCAGCTTGATGAGAAGGCCATAAAAAACTACGGCATCCACGGTCTTGTGCTTATGGAAAATGCGGGCAGGGGAGTTGCCGATATTATTGAAAGGGATTTTGGCAATCTTAAGGGCAAACGGGTTTCTATTTTTTCAGGCAAGGGTAATAACGGCGGCGACGGATTTGTTGTTGCAAGGCATCTGCTCAATAAGGGCTTCAACGCATGTGTCTATCTCATTGCACAAAGGCGGGATGTAAATGGTGAAGTAAAGGTAAATTTGAATATATTGGAGAAGATGGGCGGAGAGATAGTATCAGTAGTATCAAAGAAGTCTCTTCAAAGGCACGGTGTGAATATACTGCATTCCTGCTTGATTGTAGATGCCATCTTTGGCACAGGGCTTTCAGCAGATGTAAAAGGGATTCAGCGGGATGTGATAGAATTTATAAATAGGCTTAATAAACAGGTTGTGGCAGTTGACATTCCATCCGGTCTTGATGCCTCAAATGGGAGAGTGCTTGGCAGTTGCGTGAAGGCAACAATAACAGCAACAATGGCGATTCCAAAGATAGGGATCTTAGTTTATCCGGGCGTGGATTACGCGGGAAGGGTTGAGATTGTTGATATTGGAATGCCGAGGCAGCTTATAGAAGATGAGAAAATCTCATGGGAACTCCTTGACCGAGGCAGTATAAAAAAACTTTTAAAACCAAGACACAGCAATACACATAAGGGGAGTTTCGGCCATGTATTTGTGCTCGCAGGTTCTGTTGGCAAGACAGGCGCTGCCGCTATGGCGTCTGTGGGCGCAATGAGAGTGGGGGCAGGCCTTGTTACACTTGGCATCCCTGAAAGTCTTAACCCGATTATGGCGAAAAAGCTTACAGAGGTTATGACATTGCCTTTGCCTGAATCGGCATCAGGTGTGCTGGGGTATGAGGCTTTTGATAAGATAGCGAAATTTATTAAGGATAAGGAGGTGCTTGTCATTGGTCCAGGGCTTACAGCAGAGGGGCCTGTTAAAAAACTGGTTTTGAGGCTTGTAATGGAATCTAAAATACCTCTTGTCATTGATGCAGATGGCATAAATTGTTTGGTGAGTGATGTAAAAATTTTGAAGAAGGCAAAAGCCCCTATTGTTATTACGCCTCATCCCGGAGAAATGGCAAGGCTTGTTGATGTGGCAGCAAAGCATGTTCAGGCAGACAGGCTCGGAATAGCATCAGGATTTGCGAAGGAAAATAAAGTTATTGTTGTGTTGAAAGGCGCAATGACTGTTATTGCAGAACCTTTTGGCAGTGTTTTTATAAACCCGACAGGAAACCCTGGCATGGCAACAGCAGGCACAGGCGATGTCCTTGCTGGTATGATAGGAGGGTTTATAGCGCAGGGTTATGACCCGATAGACGCATCTAATATAGCAGTTTATATTCACGGCCTTGCAGGTGATGAGGTGGCAAGGGAAAAAGGGCAGGTTGGGATTATTGCGAGTGATATATTGGATATACTGCCTAATGTGCTTCATTAAAGCAAGAAATAATAAAAACGGAAAGCATGGCGGAATGGCAATGGAAGGGGTGTAAAAACACCTTGACATTGCAGATAGATATTATGTAGAGTTACTTATATAAATTTGGTTCTTTTAAGTAAAGGGGAGTAGTAACCTGTTTAATGCAGGTGTGAGGAGTCGTCAACACGGCTAAAATATGCCCGGTTCCTCTGGTTCCTTAATGAGCATACGAGACCTTTACCTGAATACTCAGGTAAAGGTCTTTTTTTTGGCAAGATTGTTTTGATTGGGAGTGTGCATGCACTGGCATCAGAAAAATACAGATGAGGTCATTGAAAGTTTAGGTTCGTCTCTCGAAGGTCTTTCTTTATCTGAGGCGCAAAAACGCATTGCAGAATATGGCCCAAACGAACTTATAGAGAAGAAAAAGAAAAGCCATTTGGCAATGTTTCTTGAGCAGTTCAAGGACTTTATGATTATTGTCCTTATGATAGCTGCCATTATATCAGGTTTTATCGGTGATGTAATTGATACCATTGCCATTATGGTTATAGTGGTTTTGAATGCTGTTATTGGATTTGTTCAGGAATACAGGACAGAGAAGGCAATGGCTGCCTTAAAACAGATGGCAGCGCAATTTGCAACTGTAATAAGGGGCGGCAAACCTACAAATATCCCTGCATCAGAAATAGTCCAGGGGGATGTTGTGGTTCTTGAGGCAGGTAAGATTGTTCCTGCTGATATGAGACTCTTTGAGGCAGTTCAGTTAAAGATAGAAGAGGCAGCGCTCACAGGAGAATCAGTCCCTGTAGAAAAAATTACAAAGGTGCTGCATGATAAGGAGTTACCTCTTGGCGACAGAAAAAACATGGCATACAAAGGGACTGTTGTAAGTTATGGCAGGGGCAAAGGCATTGTATCTGCAACAGGTATGGAGACAGAGATTGGCAAGATTGCCGCAATGCTTCAGGGGGAAGAGGAGGTAAAAACTCCGCTCCAGAAAAGGCTCGCAAACTTTGGCAAAAGGCTTGCCATTGCTGTTTTAGCCATATGCGTGGTTGTTTTTGGTATCGGAATTATGAGAGGGGCACAGCCGTTATTGATGCTCCTTACAGCCATTGCCCATGCTGTTGCGGCAATACCCGAAGCCCTTCCTGCAGTCGTAACAATCTCTCTTGCCCTCAGTGCAAAAAAGATGATTATACAAAATGCGCTTATAAGGAAACTCCCGGCAGTTGAGACACTTGGTTCTGTAACCTATATCTGCTCTGATAAGACAGGGACGCTTACGTTGAATAAGATGACAGTGGAGGAGATATGGGTGGATGGAAAACTAGTCAGGAGTCAGGAGTCAGAAGTCAGAAGTCAGAAGTCATTTAATGATAGCCGTTTGTCTTTTTTGACTCTTGACTATAGACTCTCGACTCTTGACTGGTTTATGACTGCCCTTGCATTAAGCAATGATGCGCAAACAGATGCCGAAGGTAAACTCATTGGCGACCCAACAGAGATTGCCTTGTATAACATTGCAAAAGGTACAGGCTTTGATAAAGAGAATCTGGAGAGGGAATTCCCCCGTGTTACAGAAATCCCCTTTGATTCTGACAGAAAGTGTATGACGACTTTTCATAAAACCACCCCTCACCCTTACCCTCTCCCGCAAGGGGAGAGGGAACTTTTAAAATCCCCTCCCTTGACGGGAGGGGATAAAGGGGAGGGTGAAGTAAAATTCATCTCCTTCACAAAAGGTGCAATTGAGGTCTTGATAGAAAAATCTTCAAATATTTTGACATCAAATGGACTAGAAACCATTGATGTAGAGGAGATTAACAGAATAAGTGAAAGCATGGCTGCTGATGGACTGAGGATACTGGGCATTGCAATGAGGAGATGGGAAAGGCTTCCTGATGATATTGCACCTGAAAATGTGGAAAGAGACCTTATTATTTTAGGTCTTGTAGGAATGATGGACCCGCCGAGGGAAGAGGCAAGGGAAGCAGTATCGCTATGTAAAACTGCTGGTATAAAACCTGTCATGATAACAGGCGACCATCCGATTACTGCAAGGGCAATAGCAATAAGACTTGGCATTGTTGAAGATGATTTAAAGACTATAATCACTGGAAGGGAACTTGAAAGACTTTCTTTTGAAGAATTTGAGGAAAGGGTTCTCCACATAAGGGTCTATGCAAGGGTTGCGCCTGAACAGAAACTAAAGATTGTTAAGGCGCTTCAGGATAAAGGCCAGTTTGTTGCAATGACAGGCGATGGCGTCAATGATGCGCCTGCATTAAAGAGGGCTGATATAGGGGTTGCAATGGGAATTACAGGGACAGATGTATCAAAGGAGTCGTCCCATATGATACTCCTTGATGATAATTTTGCAACCATTGTGAAGGCAGTAAAAGAGGGGAGACGGATATTTGACAACATACGCAAATTTATTAAATATACCATGACGAGCAATTCGGGTGAGATATGGACTATATTCCTTGCGCCGTTTCTGGGGCTTCCCATCCCCCTTTTGCCAATCCATATCCTATGGATTAACCTCGTAACAGACGGACTTCCAGGTCTTGCCCTTGCTGCGGAACCCACGGAAAAGGGGATAATGAATAGACCGCCGCGACATCCACAAGAGAGCATATTTGCCCATGGTCTTGGTACTCACATAATCTGGGTGGGTCTCCTCATGGGCTTTGTATCAATCTTCACACAGGCATGGTCAATTGAGACAGGACATGCACACTGGCAGACAATGGTGTTTACTGTGTTATGCCTTAGCCAGATGGGGCATGTCCTTGCAATACGGTCTGAGAAGGAATCCCTTTTTAGTCAGGGGTTATTTTCCAATAAGCCCCTTTTAGCCGCCTTTGCCTTAACATTTGCCTTACAGATGGCAACCATATATATTCCATTTTTGAATCCTGTATTTAAAACAGAACCATTGAGTTTAGACGAGTTATTTATTACACTTGTCCTATCTTCTGTGGTATTTTTTGCAGTGGAGGCAGAGAAGTGGTGGAAAAGAAAAAAAACAAAATAAACAAGGAGGTAGTTTAAAATGTATCAAAATCGTCAGGAACCAGATTTAGAGGAAATGATGCAGAAGGCAAAGGGATTTGGAAAAAGGTTTGGTAAGGTTCCCATAATAATTGGGGCGCTCATTATTGTAATGCTGCTTATGGGCGGCGGGCCATGGGCTATTGTAGGACCAGGTCAAAGAGGTGTTCTTATCAGATTAGGCGCTGTGCAAAAGGGCGTGCTTCCAGAAGGTTTAAACTTTAAGATGCCATTCATAGACAGGGTTGTGAAGGTAAACGTGCAGGTGCAAAAGAATGAGGCAAAGGCCGAGGCAGCTTCTAAAGACCTTCAGATCATATCTACAGTCATGGCCACAAATTATCACCTGGTCCCGGAGGCAGTGGACGAGGTGTATCAAAAAATAGGGGCGGCATTTGAAGATAAGATAATCCAGCCTGCTGTGCAGGAGGTTATCAAGTCCGTAACCGCCAAATATACTGCAGAGGAGTTGATAACAAAGAGAGGAGAGGTCAAGTCTGCCATACGCACAGAATTGGCAGACAGGCTTGCGGTCTTCAATATCAAGGTTGTTGAGGTATCTGTTGCGGATTTCAACTTCTCAAAGACCTTCAATGATGCCATTGAGGCAAAGCAGGTGGCGGAACAACAGGTTGCCAAGTCCAAGAACGAGTTGGAAAGGATAAAGGTGGAAAACGAACAGAAGATCAGCCAGGCAAAGGCTGAGGCAGAAGGATTAAAGATTCAGAGGCAGGAGATAACTGAATCACTCCTAAAGCTGAGAGAGATTGAGAACCAGCGGAAGGCGGTAGAAAAGTGGGATGGAAAACTTCCGAGTGTGACCGGCGGAACTATTCCGTTTATACAGGTGAAATAGGCCTCGTTCACCACCATCCACATCACAATAGTCAATTCGTTTGTTTGGGAGCAACTCTTTATGGATGGCAGGAATGCCCAAAAAAGTCCTGTTGTCAATAAATCCCTTGACAACCTAATCCACTTCTCCTGTGGAAACCGCTGTATTAAACAAATAGACAGCTTGCGAATTCCCTGTAGCTTGCTACAGGGAACGTAGTTGTAGTAAAAGGAGGCATGAGTAGAATGATATAAAGAAGGGGTCCCATTATTTATTGTACATGGCAAATTCATTATCTCATTACGCGAGCCGTCCTTCCTCCATTAAGGTATGAATCTTATTTATATCCATTTTTGAGCATCTGCTCCACACAGTTTTCAACCTTCTGAACTTCCTGATTAAAGGAACGAAATTTTCCGCCCCGGCCTTGCTTGCTTCCGCCGCCTCTGTTTTAATAATTGAATAAATACTATCAGGATAAAAGCAAAAAGCCCCTGAAAACCTATACTCCCCTCTGAATAGCAGAAGTCTTGCCTCCACCATATCCCCCCTTTCCATGATTGCTGAAGGCGCTTCGGTTACTAAATATTTGTTTTTCGTAAATATATCCATGACTTTAATATAGGAGACATTCTTTTTTATTATAAATATAGAATGAATGTACTTTGTAAAATCTAAATATACCTTTCTTGCCTCCTCTGAAATAATATTACTTCTATATAGCAATATTAACGGAGTGAATCCTTCCCGCAGTTGAGGCCGTTCAAATAGATACCAGTCAAAAAAGATATCCAAGGCCTCTTCATATCCGTCTATCTCGCTGCCAAGTTCACCTCCGTGGGCAATAAATTCTTGCTTTGCCTTTTTAATCTCCGCATCATATTTCTCGCATATAAAAACTGTCTTCAGCCTTTCTATATACTCTTGAAATTCCATATTTTATTTCTCTCCGAACTCTCAACTCCCAACTTCGAACTCATCTCCCCTCCATCATATCTATAAATCGTTTAAACAGATAAGATGAATCATGAGGACCAGGAGATGCCTCAGGATGGTATTGAACAGAAAAGAGCGGCAGCTTTGTATGCGCCAGACCCTCCACAGTCTTGTCATTAAGATTGATATGTGTAAGTTCAGCAATCCCTTTTAAGGATTCTACATCTACTGCAAAACCATGGTTCTGGGACGTGATTTCAACCTTGTTGGTGGTCAAATCCATAACAGGCTGATTCCCGCCGCGATGGCCGAATTTAAGTTTATATGTCTTTCCGCCAAGCGCTAAACCGAGTATCTGATGCCCAAGACAAATACCGAATATAGGCTTTTTACCAATTAGTCTTCTTATATTATCTATTGCATATGTAACAGCGTCAGGGTCGCCAGGACCATTTGAAAGGAATATGCCATCCGGATTCATGTTTAAGACTTCTTCAGCAGAAGTAAATGCAGGCACTACTGTAACATCACAGCCGACGCTTACAAGGTTTCTGAGGATATTGAATTTTATACCAAAATCATAGGCAACAACCTTATAGGCTGAAGGCTGAAGCTTGAAGCCTGAAGCAGCGTAACCCTTTTCCAAATTCCACAAACCCTGACTCCAATGATAAGACTCTTTACATGTAACATCTTTTGCTAAATCCAGCCCTGCCATAGACGGATACTCCTTTGCCTTTTTTACAAGGGAGGCAGCAAGGGTGTGGGTAGATTTTAAATCTGTCTCCAATTTTGTGGATATGACCCCGTTCATTGCGCCATTGTTACGTAAATGTTTGGTAAGGGCCCTCGTGTCTATACCCTGTATGCCAACAACCATATTTCTCTTGAGATAAATGTCAAGTGTCTCTTTTGATCGCCAGTTGCTCGGATAATCGCAATATTCCTTGACTATGAAACCTTCGAGCCAGAGTTTATTGGATTCTATATCCTCTTCATCTACTCCATAATTACCTATCTGTGTGTAGGTCATAGCTGCAATCTGCCCTTTATAGGACGGGTCTGTAAGTATCTCCTGGTAGCCGCACATAGAGGTATTGAATACAACCTCGCCGATTGCCTCGCCCTCAGATCCGAATGAATAGCCCTCAAACACAGCGCCGTCCTCAAGGGCAAGAATTGCTTTTTTATTTTTGTATGATGTCATAAAAACTCCTATGCCAATACCTTCCGGCACACTTCCTGATATGCCTCTTCTATCTTTCCCAAATCGCGTCTAAACCTGTCTTTATCCATCTTCTCTTTTGTCTCTTTATCCCATAGCCTGCAACCATCAGGGGTTATCTCGTCGCCTAAAAGTATCTGTCCTTTATGGCGGCCAAACTCAAGTTTAAAATCCACAAGGGTTATCCCCCGTTCATCAAAAAACTTTGAAAGATAGCCGTTTATCTCAATGGCCATCTCTTTCAATATATCAACCTCAAATTTTTTGGCAAAGTTGAATGTCTCTATGTGATAATCATTTATCATGGGGTCGCCGAGGGTATCGCTCTTGTAATAAAATTCCAGAACAGTCTTTCTAAGCGGCGCCCCCTCTTCAACGCCCATCCTTTTGGCAAGGCTTCCTGCGGCTATGTTTCTAACCACAACCTCAACAGGGATTATCTCCAACTTTTTTATCACCATCTCTCTGTCAGACAGCCTTTTTACAAAATGGGTTGGAATTCCTTTATCTTCAAGATATTGAAAAATCCTTGAGGATATTTTATTATTTAATACCCCCTTTTCCTTAATAATTCCCTTTTTCTTTCCGTCAAAAGCAGTAGCTTCATCCTTGAAATATTGTATCAATAAACCAGGGTTGTCTGTAGCATAAAGAATCTTTGCCTTGCCTTCATACAGTTTTTCAAGCCGCTTCATGGTAATTTACCCTCCTTCACATATACGGTTTTTGTTGGATACGGCATCTCAATCCCTTCCTGCTCAAACCTTTTCTTTATCTCACTATTCAGCCCATCCTGCGCTATAAATATGTCAAAGCAGTTATCAATCCAATAAAACATCTGCAAAATCAAAGCAGAATCCCCAAATTCGGTAAGCAGCACGAACGGCTTGGGTTCTTTCAACACCTTTTGATTTGACCCGGCAATATCAAGCATTATTTTTTTGGCCTTATCCACATCGCCGTTACAGGCAATCCCCACCTTGACCCTCCCACGCATGGCTTTGTCAGGATAGCATTGATTAATAACTTTTGTGTTGACAATCTCTGTGTTGGGAACAATTAATACATTGCTTTCAAGAGTTTTTATCTTGGTGCTCCTTAAACCTATTTCAATTACATCTCCAATTTCACCTGACACAAGCTGCACCCTGTCGCCGACCCGAAACGGCCTGTCCAGCATGATGGTAAAACCTGATATCATATTCGCCAAAGTATCCTTGGCAGCCAGGCCTATGGCAAGTGATGTAACACCGAGCGCTGTGACAAGCGATAGGATATCATAATCAAAATGCTTAAGGATGATTATCAGACCTGTAATAAAGATGAATATAAATACAAGTTTTTCTATTAAAGGCAGAAACTCTTTTTCAAGCTGGCTGTCTGTCTTTTTAGTAACATTGTGGGTATACCATTCAAGAAAGACATTTACTACCCTATAAATCATGATTACGCCCATCCCCACGCCCAAGACATATACTATTCCATCACCGATTGCCTTTAGTTTTGGCAGAAGGGGCAGGTTTGATATGGCAAGATATATGCCTGATAAGATAATAATATAGTAGACAGGCCCTTTGGCAGTCTCTACTATCTTGTCATCAAGTTCCGTCTCTGTATGCTTGGTAAATCTATGCACCCAGTTTGTAAGAAAATATCTTACAAATTTGGCAGCAAACCAGGAACCCGCCAGTATTGCGAAGGATATGAGGCCTTGCTTAAGCCAAAGTTCGGTATCTTTGCTGATGTCAATTTGCATAGAATTGTCTATTCCTTAAATACCCTCTTAAAAATATAATCTACATTCTTCACATACCTTGAAATATCAAAACATGCCTCAATCTCTTTCTTTGAAAGCCGCGCAGTAACTTCTTTATCTTTGAGTAAGGCATGTTTCAGCCCCTTGGCCAATCGACCACTTGGCCCCTGTATTTCCTTCCATACCTTCATGGCATTACGTTGGACAATCTGATACGCATCTTCTCTGCTAATACCATTTTCCGTAAGGGCGAGCAGGACTGTCTGAGAAAATAGAAGTCCTTTGAGTTTATCCAAATTTTCTTTCATATTTTCAGGATAGACAACCAAATCTTTAACAAGCGCCGTTGCCCTTGTGAGCATAAAATCCATAAGCGTTGTAGCATCCGGCGCAATAACCCTTTCAACCGATGAATGGCTTATATCCCGCTCATGCCACAGAGGGATATTTTCCATGGCCGCGCTGGCATATCCGCGCATAAGCCTAGCTAAACCGCTAATATTCTCTGATACAACAGGATTTCTTTTATGAGGCATGGCTGACGAGCCCTTTTGGCCAACAGTAAACGGCTCTTCTGCCTCAAGAACCTCTGTCCTCTGGAGATGCCGTATCTCTACGGCGAATTTTTCAATAGACGACGCAATGATGGCCAGTGTTGTAAAATATTCTGCGTGTCTGTCTCTCTGGACTATCTGTGTTGAGATGGGCGCCGGCTTAAGCCCAACTTTTTTGCAAACATACTCCTCAACAAACGGCGGGATATTTGCAAATGTGCCGACAGCGCCTGAAATCTTGCCATAGGAAATAACATCTTTTGCCTTCTTAATCCTCTCAAGGTTTCTATTCATCTCCTCATACCAGAGCGTCATCTTAAGACCAAAGGTTATTGGCTCTGCATGGATGCCGTGGGAACGGCCTATCATAACTGTGTCTTTATGCTCAAATGCCCGCTTCTTGATAACCGCCATGAGTCCCTTTATATCTGCAATAATCAGGTCAGCAGCCTCTCTCAAAACAAGGGCAAAGGATGTGTCAAGGATGTCGGAAGATGTCAGTCCCCTGTGGATATATCTTGAATCAGGCCCAACAAACTCCGCAACAGAGGTAAGAAATGAAATAACATCATGCTTCACGGTCTTTTCAATTTCGTCAATCCGTTGAATATTAAAATCAGCCCTTGTCTTTATGTTATTGAAAGCCTGCTGTGGAATCTCACCAAGCTTTGCCCATGCCTCGCATGCAAGAATCTCTATCTCAAGCCACTTTTTGAATTTATTCTCCGGCTCCCATAATTTGGACATCTCTTTTCTTGAGTATCGCTCTATCATAAAAACTCCTTTTATTAATACAAACGAATCGAAATAAAGTTACATCATACGAACGCAAGAAATAGTTTTAGACAAGGAGGACGAGGATGAAAACCGCAGGCATACTAATTGTAGTATGTTGAGGATTTTCCGAGGAGTCCAACTCAGTATAAAAACATTTATTGCGTTAGTATTAGTGCCCTATAACCGTTTCAACTATAAATACTAATGCAAAACCAGCTAAAACAGATAGTATAACTTTTACATTAAACTTTTTGTGCGCCTCCAGCAGTAAATCACCAACACCTATATAAATAAATGCGCCGGCAATAAATGCAATAATAGGTTCGTGAAATGTGGGGGGAATAAATATCGCCGCATATGCGCCAACAGGATAAGAGAGCGCTGCAAATAAAATTGGAAAAAGCATTTTTCTTGTGCTGTAACCTAATTCTTTCATAAGAATTGTTGCAGTAATGTCCTGTGGTATCTCATGGATAACAACAGCAATGGTAAGCGCAAGCCCGATATGCGGATCTGTCAAATACCCTATGGTTATAGCGATACCGTCAACGAGATTATCAAGAGCCATTCCGAATATAGAAACCATATTCATGCTGTGCTGCTCGCATTCCATCTCTCCGCATGAATGAAGCACAGTAAGTTTTCCAATTACATAGAATGAAAGGAAACCGAGGACAAGTATCCATGAATTATTTTTAAGATTTGTCTCAGGAAGCAGGTCAAGAAAAACTGTGGCAATAACAACCCCTGCAGAAACAGCGATAATATAGCGGATACCTTTGAAATCAATGAAAAGCGGAAGCAAACCTGCTATAAGCGTAACAAGGCCGGTAAATAATCCGTATAAAACGTAATTTTCAATCATTTTTATAACTCATTTTGTGATAGAATTGAACCATTTAACTAACATAAAACTATTTGATATGCAAGAATTTAAGGCCGTGGAATCAGCAATATCTTCTGCAACAAGCTGTAAAAGATGAAAACCTTCCAGTTTTTATGGAATATAGCAGACAGGAGAGATTAGAAAGTGATTTTCCGTCATTTTTATCAGGATGGCAATCGACATCTGCACCAAAAAAATCAATCGCTATTTTTGGGTACACTTTTAGATTTGGAACACTTAAAACGTTCGCCAAAACCTTATCATCTTTAAAGGCGGGCAAGATTGCATTTTTCGGAGGGATTATATCTCCTTAAAGGTAATCTTGTATTTTAATTCCTTTTGAGCAGCCAACCACTCTACTGCCTTGCCGTCAACCTCTGCATAAGGATACATAAAACCATAAGAGAGCGGCGCTTCTTTCTGTGGAGGGCTCAAATAATAACCCTTTGCCCCTCTGGTCAGAATAATCCTGTATGCATCAACAGCCCCAAAATAATAATTACGATATTCTCTTGCTTTTGCATCCCTTAACCCCAGTTTTTCCGTAAGCATGGCCTTTCTTACATCGGCTGGGTCAACAGGAACCCAACCATAGCCGGGAAGATAAAACTCTGCCCAGCAGTGATGTCCGCCTGTTATATCCTCTTCAGGCTTTTTCCCAAGCCTAAGCCCCCAGACCTCCCGTGCGGGGACACCTGCCGCCCTTGCAAGGGCTACATATACACCGCTGATGTCAGCGCACTTGCCGCTCTTTTCAGCAAGTATCCTTTCAACATCACCGGTTCCGCACCCCTTGATATCGGGGTCCCTGAAGGTATTCTCAATAACCCAATCATAGATAGCCTCTGCCCTGGCCTTTATGGTTTTCCTCCCTTTGGTAATTTTCATTGCTATTTCTTTAATTTTACCATCTGTTGGTATGAACTGGGAGCCTTTGACATATTCTTTAATCTCAACAGGCATGCCGGATTCCTGTGAAGGAACTTTTGCAGGAAAATCCTTTTTAACCCTTTCTACGGCTGATGCCTTGAAAGATAATTTGAGAGTCCTCTCTTTTACAGATTGAGTCCATTCTGCATAAAGGGCCATATCGCCCTCCTGCTTCTGACCATATATGCCGCTTTTGGAAAAATTGCCGTCAATCTTTACATCCTCTATGGTTTGTTCATTATCCGATATAGGATACGGCAGCCATAGTCTCACATCCTGAGAGTCTTCAGGTGCATCAATATTTATTTCAAATATAACCTCCCCCTGCCTTTCCTTTGCATATGCAATGCCCAAAATAAAGGGCATTATCGTTAATGCAAGAATAATCTTTTTAAGCATAACTACCTCCCATGTTATAGTGGACTATAAAAATAAGTAGATGTAGTTTGCCCGACCCAACCTTCGGTTGGGTACCCCGTGGGCGTATTTTAAAATCGCCGATAAATCGGCAGACTACAAATTTATGTTACTTATCATATCATTTAAATTAATATAGAAATAGCAAATATGTCAAATTGATTTTTTGAATATAAAATGGGTTTTCTATTGATCGGAGGTTAGTAGAGTAGCTGGGTATTTTTCAGTGCAAATTTAAAAGATTGTTTATGAATGCCTGGCAAATTGGGGATATGGCCCTTGCCTTATCTGTAGCTATATAGAAATGCCGTGAGATATTAAAACCATTAACAACGGATATTTTTCTCAATGTTTTGCGCGGTATTTCATCTTTTACGGCAAATCGGGAAAGAAATGAGATACCAATGCCAGCCCTGACAGACTGCTTGACTGCCTCGGTAGAGCCCACCTCCGCTGCTATATTTAGCTCTTCTATGTTGATGCCGTTCTTTTTTAAGGTTTGTTCCAATGCCTTTCTTGAGCCAGAACCCTTTTCTCTCATGATAAGAGGCAATTTTTCTAAATCTCTTATACCTACCTGGTTTCTTATTCCTTTAAAATGTTTAGTAGGGGCAACAAGCACAAGTTCATCTTCTATAAATTCTCTGCTATCTATTCTTTCATTGACTGGCTTTGAGCCAATAACACCAATTTCTACAGTGCTATCCATTATCATATCAATTATATCCTGAGTATCACCAAGTTTCAGGGTTACTGCAACATCAGGATGCGCCATTTTGAATTTAGCAATATATTCCGGCAAAATATATTCTCCGGGTATTGTGCTGCCGCCGATAATCAGGCTGCCCTTTACATTTCCCATAAATTCATTGAGTTCCTGAATTGCATTGCTTTTAAGCTTTACAATCTCCTTTGCATACCTGTATAAAATCTCACCTGCCTTTGTTGGCAGGACATTCCTGCCGAGGCGGTCAAGGAATTGTATTCCGGCCGCATCCTCAAGTGTCTTTATGTGATTGCTTATTGTAGGCTGAGTCAAAAAAAGCTCTGAGGCGGCTTTTGAAAAACTCTTTAGCTCAACAACCTTGCAGAATATTTCAAGAAACTTAAGTTCCATAATTAATATTGTAAATGGTGAATTTAAGTATATTACTATTTTTCAATTCAAAATTTGCATATGGAGCAAGGCTCATTACCCTCTCGGATGACTTTTCTTATGAATTGATTTGAGTTGTTCTGTCTTTACATGGGTATATATCTGTGTAGTGGAAATATCTGAATGACCGAGCATTGTCTGGATAGACCGTAAATCCGCTCCTCTTTCCAATAGGTGCGTTGCAAAAGAGTGGCGCAGCGCGTGGGGCTTTACCTTGTTTTTTGAAATCCCTGCAAGCAAGGCATATCTTTTTATAAGCGCCCAGAATGCCTGCCTTGTAAGCCTTTTGCTCCTTGAGGTTACAAAAAGATATTCGCTCATTCTATTTTTTAAAAGCATTGACCTTGATGAGTCAATATATTTTCTTATATATGCTATTGCGGTTTCGCCAAGAGGCACAATCCTTTCTTTAGAAGCTTTGCCATATGTAACAATGTATCCTGTCTGAAGGTTTAAGTCGTTTAGTTTTATAGAAATCAGTTCAGTAACCCTCACTCCAGTTGCATAAAGGGTTTCAAGCATTGCCTTGTCTCTCAAACCCAGACAATCTTCCGTTTTTGGCATTTCCAACAGCCTGCCAACTTCTTCAATACTTAACACCTCCGGAAGTCTTGAGGCAAGTTTTGGCATATCCACCCCGGCGGTGGGCATGGTTAATATTTGATTGTTCCGCATGAGAAATTTATAGAACATCCTGACGGCAACCAGATTTCTGGCATAAGATCTTGTTGAAATATTATTTTGTTTGAGCTTAGAGAGGAAAGAAACTATATGGGAAGGATTTGCCTTAAACGGCGATATGTTGCCAGATTCCAGAAACGATATGTATTTAATAATATCTCGGCTGTATGCCTCAATAGTGTTTTTTGAAAGGCCTTTTTCAACGGTTAAGTGGTTGAGGAACTCATCAAGCAGTCTGTCTGATTCTTCCATGGCAAATACAGTGATAGGCTATAGGTTATGAGCTATGGTTTTTCCTATCACCTGTAGCCTCCCGCATATTGCCTGTTTTTCAAAAATATATCATGCTTTCTTTCTTAAACTCCTGCGAACTGAACAAAAGTTTATACCCCTTTATTCCTGTAGCCTCAGAAATTTTCTTGGCCACATCATAGCAGTCTTCTTTTGTCCTTCCATGTATCATGGTAAAGAGATTATACGGCCAACCTTCAAAGCTCGGCCTTTCATAGCAGTGGCTGACCTCTTTAAAAGTCGCCATAATTTTTCCGACCCGTTCCCTGTCCTCATCAGGCACAACCCATACACCCATGCCATTGGCAGTTATGCCTGCCTTTCTATGGCGGATTGCGGCGCCGAATCTTCTTATATAACCTTTTCCCAAAAACTCGTTAGCCTTGTTTATAAATTCATCCTCTGGTATTCCAACCTTTTTAGCAAGGGTTTCAAACGGGCATGGGTCTAATGGTATGTCATACTGAATCGCTGTGCATATAGCCTTTTCTACATCTGTCATTGTTTTTTTGCTCATAAGTCCTGGCCTCCCCAAGTTATAATTGTATTTAACATAGCATACATGCAAAGATATATCAACCATAAGCTAGGTTGGGGTAATAGGCCAGATAATAGCTTGAAATAAGCCATCACATTTGATATTATTCCAAACTTGATGGAAAAAATGTTGCTTACACTCGTAGCTCTCACACTCATAGCGTTAATACTTAATCTTCCATTTGGTTATATAAGGTCAACAACGAAAAAGTTTTCTCTCAAATGGTTTATCTGTATACACATACCAATACCAATTGTAATCTTAATGAGAATATGGCTGGGATTTAGCTACCAGGCAATACCTCTCCTGTTTATAGGGTCAATGCTTGGCCAGCTTCTTGGTGGATACTTTAATAAAGTAAAATTGTCATGATACATGCAAAAACCCCCATAAGAATAGGACATGTCATAGATTTGTTTCTTGATTCCCCTGAATCAGCAATAATTGCCAAAGGCCTTTCGGTCCACAAAATATGGTCAAAGATAGTCGGCTTAAATATATCAAAAAGAACCCGACCATTAAAACTATCAGGTAAAATCCTCTATGTAATAGTAGCCACATCTACATGGATGGAGGAGCTTAAATATCTAAAACAGGATATTATAAAAAAGATAAACGCAGAGTTTAAAGAAAAAACAGTAGAAGACATTATCTTCCGCATTGGCAAAAATGCAGAAATAAGCGTTCCAAACCCGCTATCCCCAGCTTGTAATCGGCAATATCCAGGCCAGCTTCCGCAAAAAGAATTAGAAAACATCCATAGATTGGCAAACCTTATAAAAAATAATGAGCTGCAGGAAATCATCCTAAAGGCTATGATTGCAAACAAATACCAAGCTATACATACAGCAGTTGGGCTAATCGCTCCAAACCCTGATAGCAGAAAACAACCTAAACAGAGCGAATAAATAAAAATATTGACTTTAATTACTTTCAAACCTTAAAATAGCAAAAAAGCTGGTTCTTACAAATCCTAACAGTGGATTATAACACTATGCAGCATTGTGAAGATGTCTTTTTAGAAAAACTAGATGACATGAATTTCATACCATTTCTCATATCCTGGAATATAACCAAAAGATGCAACTTGAAGTGCAGCCACTGTTACCTTGACGCCTCTGAATTGGAACAAGGAAAAGGTGAACTACCTACCAGTGAAGCTAAAAGGATAATAGATGAAATTACCGCACTTAACCCGCAAGCCATGCTTATTTTTACCGGCGGTGAACCTCTGCTCAGGCATGACTGCATGGAACTCTTCTCTTATGCATCAGGTAAGGGATTGATGGTTGTAATAGGAACAAATGGAACGCTCCTGGATGATAAGATGGTAAAAGAGATTATAAGGCACGGTGTAAAGGGGGTTGGAATAAGCATAGACTCGGCAGGCCCAGCATATCATGATAAATTTAGAGGGTTGAGCGGGGCATGGGAAAAAACTACAACCAGCATGGAGATTTTGAAAAAGCACGGCCTTGATTTTCAAGTTCAGATAACTGTAACAAAAGATAATTATTCCGAAATACCGGATATCATAGAGTATGCATATAAGAATGGCGCCAGAGCCTGCAACATATTCTTTCTTGTCTGCACAGGCAGAGGCCAGGAGATGACAGACATAACCCCTCAGCAGTATGAGGAAACACTGACATATCTTGTAAAGGCAGAAAAGGACTATGAAGGTAAAATCATGGTCCGGGCAAGGTGCGCCCCTCATTTTTTAAGGATTGCGCATAAAATCAATCCTGAAAGTCCTCTTCTAAAAGGCACAACAAGCGGCTGTATTGCAGGAACAGGTTATTTCAGAATTACACCTGAGGGAGATGTAACACCATGCCCTTATATGCCAACAAAGATTGGCAGCTTAAGCAACACAAGTCTGTCTAACATCTGGACAACCTCTCCAGTTTTTCACTCTCTTAGAAATCCGAAATATGAAGGGCGGTGTAAGGAGTGCGATTACAACGAAGTATGCGGAGGCTGCAGAGCCAGGGCTCTTGCGGCTACTTCAAATATCATGGGAGAAGACCCATGGTGTGAATATGAACCGGAAATTAAAGATAAAAAACAAGAAATGCGAAACCATAAACCGGAAACCATACCATGGACAAAGGAGGCTTCTGAAAGACTTGATAAGGTGCCTTCATTTTTAAAAGGCATGGTTAAAAAAGGGCTGGAACGTTATGCCAAGGAAAAACAATTAAAAGAGATAACCCCTGAGATTATGGCAGAACTTAGAAAAAGGACAGGAAGATAGGCATAAAAAAGGCTGAGATCAAATAATACCTTAACCTCAGCCTAAATTAAATCTTAATTAAGATGTTACTTCTTCTGACCCCTGGCCAGTAAAAGCTCTCCGCCAAAAACCACTAACACAACAATCAGGGGAATAAAGTATGTTGACTTTGGTGTTGCAGGCTTAAGCAGCAGCCAAGACCAAGTGGTCATTACATGTTTGGAGCCTGATTCTCCATTGCTCCCATCCCATGCAGCAAATGCAATTGGGGTATATCTGCCTTCCTCAAATTGTATATCTTTAGCCTTTTCCTCTGTAGATAGCTGTCTTTTCATTACAACACGCCATGTCCCATTATTATAAATACCCGTTGCCCTTAATCCTGTTTTTCCCGCATCTCTCTGTTCAACCTTCTGAAATCCATTGGCATTAAGAAGTTTTATAGCTTCGGAGGCATCTTTTTTACCGCTCTTCCACTGCCAGATATTCACAGGCCTTGCAGAATCACCCATGCCAAAATATGGTTTTTCCATCTCTTCAGGTATAGTCACAGGCAGCTGAATAGCTACGCTATCTTCAAGAACATCGCCTTCCGCTATCTCCTTAGCCTTTTCATCTCCTGGAATGCTCTTTGTCCTGTCATCCCATTCAAGGAGTATTGAAATCTCTTTACCATTATAAAATGCCTTTGCTGTTATGCTATCCAATGAAGGCGTAAAGAATCTCTCTTTTGCAATTATCTGAGGAATCATATAAAAGCTTATCGATTCTGCCTCACTCCATTTTGGGTCATCAACCTTATCAGGAAGTTCTCCCTCCAGCCTCATGGCTTTCAGAACAGTATCATCCTTTGGCCTTTTAACATCATCTGCAATAGATACAATATAATTTGCAACATTCCACCTTTCTTCATCTGAAAGTGTCTTTTTGCTTGTGGGGTCTGCAAAAGATGGCATCTGCGTGCCAGGAATCCCATTGCTTATACGGGTGTATATCTCTTTTGGATCATTATCTACCCTGAATGTCCATGGTTTTGTCAGGTTTCTTGGCCATGTCCTGAAGCCGAGGTCATCCTTTAACTTTTTTGTGCCGTCGCCTCTTCCTTCCTCGCCATGACACTCTGCACACATCTTCTTAAAAGTCTCTTTGCCTTTTTCAATGCTCTCTTTGGATGATTTTATCTGGTTTTTATAATCAATCGGCCCTTTTGCAGGCTTATCCAGACCGCTGAATGATTTTATATACGCAACAATGTCCCACCGCTCCTGCTCCTTCAGCACATCGTCCCAATTGGGCATGGATGTGCCTGACATCCCTTTCCAGAGAGAGATGTGATTCATGCCGCCGCTTATCATTCTGAAAATATCTTCGTCCGCAGGGGTTATTTCATCAAATGGCGTTGTCTTAAATTTATACCAGCCTGCTGTCAGATCCCTTGGCGGAGGATTTAAAAATTTGGCTGCAGGACCGTCTCCTGCCCCATTCTCACCATGACACCACCAGCATTTTTTATCGTATATTGTCTTTCCGTTTTCTTTATTACCTTGTGCCGCCCACGCCTGGATTGACATCAGCATTATGCTTAAAACAATTAGGGATAACAGTCTTTTTCTCATAGGTATTTGACCATCCTTTTATTATTTACGAATTATGATTTACGAATTATGATTTACGAATTACGATTTAAAAACCTTAAATCTAAAATCTTAAATCGTAAATCTGAAATCTATTTCTCCCAAGACCTCGGCGCATATCCTGTATAATTATATAAAAAGAGAATGACCTTCCAGACCTCATCTTCTGTAATGAAGTTTTCCCAGACAGGCATGGCTGATACCCATGGCGCGGCTTCCTTTGGCAGGCCAGGCCCGCCTGTTGAAATCCTCCAGAATACAAATGATTCCTGAAGCTGGGCAATGGTTCCTATATCTGTGAAGGCCAGAGGCAATGGGTTAAATCCATGCGCATAATGCCCCTTGCCATCTAACTTATCTCCATGGCAGTAGAAACAATTTTTAAAATATACCTCACCGCCCTCTTTAACCAGTTGGGTAAACTTTGCAGGGTCTTCTTTTTCTAATTTTCTATATGGGTTTACCAGCGTAGCAAGATTAAATGTCTTGCCGAAGGCCTTAACCGTAGATGGGGGGGCAGGGTGGATAGACCTTAATTCTACTGGCGCCTCGTAACTGGGCTTTAACTGCGTATACGTTATACCGCCTGCCACCAGAGGAACAATAACAAATACAATATTCCTTAACGTCTTTTTGGTGGGGTCTTGAATCATAGTTTTTATCGGGCCAACAAGCCCCTGCATATCCTTTTCTGTAGAAGTTATCCAGAGGAGCGTTGTCACCACTGCAAAGAACATATACATTACAATCAGACTTGATGGTATGGGCTGATTAAGCAAAATCCCAGGCGCTTTAAATATGCCGTAGCTAATAACTACAATTATTACAAATAATAAAAGTCTCGGTATCTTCATCCCGTTAGACCTCCCATTTATGTAATTTACGAATTACGATTTACGAATTACGATTTAAAAATCTAAAATCGTAAATCTAAAATCTAAAATCGTAAATCTAAATTCGTAATTCGTAAATCTATTTCGATTTCACCATATAATCAATTAGTATCTCAAATTCTCCGGATAGCATCTTAGTCCCAAAATCTGGAGGCATCATACCAGCAGGAAACCCGGGGGCAATATCTGCATTGGGATTTAATACAGCCCTTCTGAGATAATCTTTATTCTTCTTTGCCCCTATCTTTGTAAGGTCTGGGCCAAGTGCGCCTTGCTGTCCGGCTATTTTATGACAGGCACCACAACCATACTTGGTTACAACCTCTTCACCACTCTTGGCAGGATCTGCCACATGAGTTTCTTCAGTAGCTTTTGGCGTTTCCTTTGGCAGTTGTACTGTTACTGTAACACCTGCCTTCTGCTGGAAATAAGCTATAACAGCATCAACCTCAAAATCTTTCAAGCCTATGGCGCCTGAAGTAACAACCGGCATGGGACTCTGGGTGTCATTTGTCCCTTTTACGCCAAAACCCGCAACAACAAATGTAGACGGCTCTTTCATGGACTCCCGTATATATTCCTCGCCTGTCTTTGCCTTACCTTTATAACGAGGATCTTTGATTCTTTCCTCAGCTATTTTGCCGACCTGATCCAGCAAAGGCGCCCTTCCGCCAACAGGGTTGTGGCAAAGTTCGCATGTTCCTTTGCCATGGAAGATTTCATCCCCCATATGTATAAACTGCTCCATAGTCAGACTGCCCATATCCAGCTTTGCCTCTGCCGGAGGAGGTGCAGGCCTGACCTGCGGAATCATTACATTGGCATAAAAGGCATAAAAAAGTATTACCGCTACACTGAATATTACTACTTTTAAAAAGGTTTTCATGTTACGACCCCCGGAATTTACTTATGTTTAGTGATGTGCCCCTTGTGAAACATTCTTTTTCCCGCTTATGTGAGCCAGCCAGAATATAAAGATTACAATGGCCATGAATATAATAACGCCTATAGAAACAACTTTAGTAGCGTAGCCAATTGTAGGGGTAAAGGCATCAGGTGAATTGTCCCTGAATACAGTATATACATGCCAGTGCTGTCTTATAGCTGAACGGATAAAACCCATCAGCCCCATGAGCCATGTAAAAGACACGGCAAGGATAAAGAGGGCATACTGACTCCTGTCTGGTATCTTACCCCACTGCAACGGAGCAACCTCTTTTGCGCCCTTGAACATAAACACATCTATAATCATACAGGATATGATGACGAAAAGGGTTGATGCAACCTGCGGGACTGATGATCCAACTTTTAACACTGTATTTGTAAAATAGCCATAATATATGCCGAGTATGCATATATTTATTATCGCTGCCACAAAGATAGCTGCCTGAATAGCATTGCCTATCGGGGCCCATGAAACTGTGGCAATTTTATTGCAGCGACGATACAAGAGAAAGCTTAAAAATGTAAATATCAGCATAATATTGACAGCCGTATTCTTGGCAGGCATGATGCCCAATGGGCCAAGATATTTATGATACGGCCCTCCAAGAGCCTTCAATTCACCGGGTGTCATAATCAATGTGTGCGGAGTAAACCAGACAAGAAAGCATGCGACAATGACAAAGGCAATGTATTTAATATACTTGGTGTATCTTTCAGCCCCTTTGCTCCTCTCCATGCCGCACCACAGGTAATAATTCACAGAAAGGAAGAGGGCGCCAATTAAGACTGCTTGAATAATAAAGAGCCATGCAAATACGCCGCCCATGAGTGTTATTCCCATCTGCTGGCTGTATGCGTAAATCTCTGCTATAAGCCAGTAACCTGCGAATGGAAGCGGAAGAAGACCGCATATTGCAATAAAGTTTGCCGTATAACCCATCCAATCATAATGGGCCTTCTCTTCTGTGTTTCTTGCGCTTAAAAACTTATACGCCGCATATGCGCCAATAATAGAACCGCCGTATGCCACATTTGCAACAGTCCTATGAAGATTCAACGGATTCCAAAGATGATTGTGTATGGCATGCCATATATTTCCTTCAAATACACCAGCGGCATCAACGCCATGCGGAGACATCATGAAACTAACCCATGCATTGGCAAGAAACATCAGCACTGTGCCTATTATATTCAGCATCCACCCTATGGTAAGATGCACCCATTTGGCAGTCCCTTCCTCCATTGCATGCCACCCGTAGTAATAAATATAAAGGCATGCGCTTTCTGCGAAGAAAAGGAAGGCATAGGCAAGCATAGTGGGGCTGAATATATTTGCCATATATCTCATAAAATCAGGGTAGAATATAACTAAGGTAAAGAGAAGAAGGCCGCCAAATACGGCAGTTATGGAATATGCTGTGAGGCTTACCTTGATAAACTCATACGCCATCTTGTCATACCGCTTGTCTTTTGTGGCCATGCCTATGATTTCTACGATAAAGACCAGGATTGGAACAGCAAGGACAAAGGCCGCAAACCATAGGTGCAGCTGCGCCACAAGCCACGCCATAATCCTGCCGTTTATCCCTTTTACCTGCGGATAATCTTTTTCAGTAAGCTTCGGCGCAGGCTGGTATTCCTCTTTTTTTGCATCAGGCTTAGCCTCTGCCCCTGCAGGCTTTTCAGCCGTTACAGCCTGTTCAGCGGCATATACAGTATCAACTCCTATTGGAAAAAATTTTGTGGATTCTAAAAACTGAAAGGCAAACAGAGAGACAAAAAAGAACAGGGCTACGGTAAATCCCATTTTCAACAGGAGATTCTTTTTGACAACGATAGAAGATAATCTCATAATTATCTGCTCCTTTATGGTCATTTGAGTTATAACCCTAAAAATTGAGCTATATTCTCTGGCGAAGATTGTTATCCCTTAAAAATCAGCGATAAACCCTGAGCCTTAAAAAGTATGGTATCAAGTAATAAAAAAAATACCGCACTTGCTGCCAGGGCAACAACAAAGCTGATAACCGATTTCATAGCCCTTCCCCCTTTGTGATTTTCAAGGCTAAAGCCTTGAGTTACTCCAAGCTGTAACTCAAACCTTTAGGTTTGAGATTTTTTACTGCTTGGTGAGAAACCAATAAAAAAATATCAATGTGCTTATTACTACGATGACAAATATGGCCGGTCCTGCCTTGCTTGATTTTTCTTCCTGCATCTTTACCTCGCCTCAATTTTAATTTGACAAACTATATTTTTAACACTATAATTTTTTCATGATTAGAAACTGGAAACCAACACCTGCTGATTATCTGATATTTCTTGGACTTGTTGTCAATCTGGTAGTAATAATAGCCCTGGTTGTTTATTACTTCACCAGATAAGGCAAGATTTTAGATTTAGATAACGCTATCCTAATTATATTGCTCAAAAAATTATTAAAAATTATTTAGGATAAAGTGGGTCTTGTATAACAATTTCGGGAAATATTGTCAAGGGTTTTTTTATACCTTTTTTTTATACCTTTTTTTTATACCTTTTTATTTCTCTATCCCCTTCGCAGAAGAAGAAAACTTTTGTTTCCAATCCTCCAAAGACATGTCTATTTCAGACTCGCTGACACTCTTTTTAAAGTTTCGTATGGCCTTTCCAAAGCCGCTCCCTATATCAGGAAGTTTGCCAACGCCGAATATTATCAAAATAATTGCAAGGATGATGATAAGTTCTGTTGTTCCTATACCAAACATAGATAACCTCCTGTAAACTTTAGACCTGCCCCCTAGTGTTTCTGTCGGGGGTTAGATGCCTTTTTTATCTTAATTATTAGATTGCATGAGCCAGATGCGCCCCATATTTCTCTACATGCCGCCTAAAAGAAAAGATATCCCTGAACCTTTCCCCGCAGATAGGGCATCGGTAACCATCCCAGACCCTGAATAGATGAGGGTGCTTTAATGACTCTATCTTCCCTCTCAGGTATTCCTTTCTTGTTATCTGCTTTATAGACTTTACAGCCTCTATGGTATGCCTCTTCTTTATCCTCGGAAGAAACTTTACCTTTGAAATAACAGATAAGATATCCGTGCCTGCAATATACCTTTTAGCTTCATAGCTGTTGCCAGCCCCTATATGTCCGTTCTCAAGAATAACCTCAAAATATTGCATATGTTTCTTTTTCTCCCATTTCAAAATTTCCAATTTCCGTTGGCGATTGTTATTCGCCGGTAGGAGACAACTCCCCTGCTTACTACATGCAGGGGCAGGCTCTGTTGGCGACTTATTATCGCCGTCTGGAGACGACTCCTACCAATCTCAATCTTCATTTACTCCTCTATCCCCATAGCCCTTCTGGCAGAAGGGGGAAGGAGTTTTTGGGTTGCCTCATCCATAATCTTTTCGGTTATACTGCTTTGTCCCTTTTCCCTGGCATAGTCTTCTATGGCCTTCTTTGCCATGTTCTTTGCAAAGGGTGGAACCTTTTCCAGTCTCTTTATTGCGCCTTCTGTCCATTCCATGTTTGGAGCGGCGTCTGTTCTGGTTTTTATGACCTCTTCAGGGTTAAACCCTCTTCCGGCAAGAAAGACGCTGCATGGCGCAAGTCTTAACAGGTTTTCTGCATTGCTTCCCATGTCTGATTAAGGCACATGGTGAAGGCCAAAATGACCAATTACAAGAAGGGCAGGCTTTGTCATTCTTACATGTTTCAGTACCTCGTCACATGCCTTGCCTGCAAGAAGGGTTGTCTTTATTTCCACACCCCTCGCCTCTGCCACTCTCGCTGCCATATCAAGATAGGCTTCATATAGTTTTGCCATGCCTTTGTCTATAATCTCATCATGGAGTTTTTCCTGCTCTTTGAATCTGAATACCTTTGCAGCATCTTCCGACAGGGCGTCGGCTATATTTCTGAATGCCACCTGGTGAAAGTATGGGTCAAAGGCTGCCACGGCTTCTATTTCAAGATTAAAGGCCTTTTTAAGTCCAATAGCAATCATAAGGCCCCAGTAGGAGTATGGGCTTCCGTCTATGGCAACAATAATATTTCCTCGGGTAATGGGAATGTTATCCTTTATAATGAGTATGTATTTTCTTTTGCTCAATCGCCTTTTGCATCTGTTTCAACTGTGCCTCTGCACTTGCCAAGACACTTTGCATTTCCTTTGTTTGCTGCGGAGTCAATTGAGTTGTCGGCGGTGGTGTCTGTATCGGTGCTGGTGTTG
>JACRNJ010000034.1 GCA_016219285.1 Deltaproteobacteria bacterium | reverse complement strand
AGAATCTATGCGCCTGACTGCAGCAATTCTCAACTGCTCTTTCGCTTTTCGTGGCAGTCTACGAGCATCAAATATTTTTTTGCATATCATGCCTCATATTATACACTAATGAGGCTTAGTTTGTGAAGATATTAGTAATGTGCCTTCTGTCTCCTGCCGGACAATTGACTTTAATCCAGCTTTTTGAAGTTCTCTGTAGAGTGCATCTGTTGAAAATGATTTTTCCAAAAAAAAGTCTAGGTCAACAGATATTCTGTGTCCGGTTTATAAAGAGAGCGCAGTGCCGCCTGCTAATGTAAATTTATATTGATATTCAGAATCCATTAAACTCCTTTATATACCTTATCCTCTCCAGAACAGGCGGATGGGAATAATATAAAAGAACATAAAGAGGGTGAGGATAGAGGTTTGCCAGATTCTCCTGAGAAAGCTTTATTAAAGCGCTCTCCATGCTTGCGTTATCTCCTGTAAGCTCATAGGAAGTCCTGTCAGCCTCCCTTTCATGTTTCCTGATAAAAAAATTTATCAGAGGCTTTAATGGCAGCGCAATAATCCCAAAAAGAAATGCCAGTATTATAAACTTTGCAAAAATAGTATCGGTATTGATATTGAAAAGATTCAAGAGGAGGTTGCTCTGGGTAAGCTTAAAAGTGATAAATAGCCCTATGAGAGAAAAGAGTTCGAATATAATCATCATCTTTAACAGATGCCTTTTCTTCCAATGTCCGATTTCATGGGCAAGGACAGTTATTATTTCATCGTGGTTCATACCATGGAGAAGTGTATCATAAAGGATAATCCTCTTTGCCCTGCCAATACCTGTGAAGTATGCGTTTGTATGCCTGCTTCTTTTTGATGCGTCAATCTTGAGTATTTTGCTTGTATGAATACCAACCTTTTCTGCCAATCTGATAATTCTTTGGTTAAGAGATTCGTCTTCAACAGGTGTAAACTTATTAAACAGAGGTTCAATAACATACGGCGATATATACATGACAAACATGCTGTATGCAAAAACAAAACACCACACCCAGAACCACCAGTAATTTGGGGTTTGTTGAATAAGATAGAACGCGGAGAATAATAAAAGCGAGGTAAGTATGGTGGAAACAATCAACGATTTAACAAAGTCGGCAATCCATAGCCTTGCGGTCATGGTATTGAATCCGTATTTATTCTCTATTTTAAAGATATTGTAAAGGGTGAACGGTATGGAAATGACTTCCTCTCCATAAGAGAGAAGCAGAAAGAAAAGCCATGCTGAGACTATAAAGGGAAGATTAAGAGATATTATCCACGAATTGTAAAAACTCAAAAGACCGCCAAAGAGAAAAGCAATTAAAACAATACTGCCGAATAATGATGAAACAATACCTAAATTAGCCTTTTCTATTTCATAGGCCTGCGCCTTTTTAAGAAAAACCTCATCTATCTTCCCTTCAAATTCAGGAGGCGCGGATGCTGCATGCCTTTTCATGTGTCTGATATTAAGACACAGCGCTATGTATTCAAAGGCCTCTTTAAATATATAGAGAAAGAGGATAAGTAAAAGATAGGTCTTCAGAGCAGAAACTCCGTTTTTTCAACATTAATGAATAGAACCGGCATCCATTACAGGCCCATTAGACTCTTGGATTTCTCCGAAATTTTCCTCATATTTTCTGATATTGTCTTGCAGCGCATTCATAAACCTCTTGGCGTGTTTGGGGCTGAGGATGAGCCGCGACCTTACCTTTGCCTTTGGCGACTGAGGCTGGAGAAAGATAAAATCAAAAATAAATTCATTTTCGCTGTGGTTTACTGCGGCCAGATTTGTATACATGCCCTGGGCAATGTCTTCGTCTATCTGTATCTCTATCTTTATCTCTTTTCCTGCTGTCTTATTATCTGTCATAAAACCTCCAATTAAAGAAATCAAAAGTCATGAGTCAGAAGCAAAAACATCTCTCCTCCTTTGAATAGCACACTTAATCTTTTTAGTAAAGCCTTTGCAAAGAAAAGGAGAAATGAATATAATCTCCAGAAAATGATCACAGAATCCATATATAGAGATAAAACAGTTGTTGAGAAGATTATTCGGCAGATAAGGAGAATCTCCCTTAAACGTCCTGTTAAGATAATGCATGTATGCGGCACGCACGAAAATGTGATAAACCGTTTTGGGCTGAGGGATTTGCTCCCGGAAGGTGTGGAAGTTATTGCCGGACCGGGTTGCCCTGTTTGTGTATGCACAGCCCAAGATATAGAATTTGCATTTGAGCTTGCCATGAAGAAAAAGGCTGTAATTGCCACCTTCGGAGATATGATTAATGTCCCATCATCAGTCGGCTCTCTAAATAATGCCAAAACGCAGGGCGCAGATGTGCGGGTTGTGTACGGGCCTTTTGACGCTGTAAGGATTGCCAGGGAAAACCCTAAAAAACAGGTTGTGCTTTTTGCCGTTGGATTTGAAACCACTGCATGCGGAGTGGCTTCCATTGTTCAACAATCAAATCTCCCTGAAAATTTCAGCATTCTTTCTTCTCATCGCCTCATACCGCCTTCCATGGAATTTTTATTGGGTGTTGGAGATCTCCGCATAGATGGCTTTCTTATCCCAGGTCATGTGGTAACAGTAATGGGGCTTGCGCAATACAAGCTCTTTCCAGAGGCCTACAGGATGCCCACGATTGCAGCAGGCTTCGAACCTGTGGATGTGCTTTTAGGGGTAATGGCTGCTATCAAACAAATAAATCAAGGTATTGCAAAATGCGAAAATGTATATCGGCGGGCAGTGCATGATAAAGGAAATATAAAGGCGCAGATGGCTATAAAAGAAGTTTTTGATGTTGTGCCTGCATACTGGCGAGGCATAGGAAAGATACCGAGGTCAGGACTGCGATTAAAAGAGAGATGCAAGATGCAAGATGCAAGATATCGGTTTGATACTGCAGAGACTTGGGACTTGGGACTTGGGGCTGGTATTTGCCCGTCTCCAGCTTCCAGCCCCCAGTCCCTGCCTTTAAATGATATAAACCCCGGCTGCTCCTGCCATCTCATCATGATCGGAAAGATAAAACCATTAGATTGCCCGCTCTTTGGCAATACCTGCGTCCCGGAGGCGCCCTACGGCCCTTGCATGGTTTCTATGGATGGGACTTGCAGGGTGTGGTATAAATACAAGAGGTTTAAAATATGAAAACGACATAAGGTTGTCATCAACCTTTGATAAATAACCCAATACCTTCCACCCAGTCTCTAAACCTGAGCAGTTATTTCATAAACCCAGTTGAGGCTCTGTCTTGCAACCATATAAAAACTCTGCGCCCACGCAAGAGGGACATTCCAATTCTCTCTTCCACTGGTGTAGAGTTCAGGCACCTTGCCGTCTTCTGTCATTACCGATTCAAGTTTCTCAAGATACATCTCTGCCTTATCTATCTGCTCCTGCGGCTTGCCAAAGATATTTCCGTTTTTTATGCTGCGCTGCGCAAGCTTTGAGTAGATTATGCTGAGCCATGCAAATCCTAAAGGCCACTCCGCCTCATTGCCCAAAGGGTTATCGCTGCTTGCGTTAAAATATCTATCACCGGGATATCTTATGACGCCATTTCTTCTAACAAGCTCTTTTTCTATATTGCAGAGTATCTGTTTTATCTGAATCTCTGATACAATATTATACGGCCATATAAGGCTCAACTGCGCCATATCATACTGTCTGGACTCTGATTCGCGAGGCAGTACAGCATCCAGGCTTTTTCGCCCTATTTCAATAAACTCCTGCGGGATGGAAAGAAATCTATGTATATCAATCTGGCTTGAATATTTTGAATGATAGTATCCATCATCATGCCACATGGTAAGGCCGGCAAGGACTGAACCTATGCTTGATGCATGTACTTCTGGGCCTTCTTCCCACACGCCAAAGTCGGGGTCAGAATGCCATCTTACCGTTGTGAGGTAAAGGACTATGTCTCTCAAGAGAATCAGTGTTTCCATCTGATCTGTGGTTAAAGGGTTATAACCTTTTTTCATAAGGTCGCCTGTCTTATAGAGAAACAGGCCTAGTATATCCAGCTGGTGATGCCCCCATTCACGTGTTATCTCTTCCAAGGTTATAGGGTGAACCCTTGTATGGATTACATCCCCGGCACAACTTCCAAGGTAGTGGCGTTTCCTTGCGCCCATCAAAATCTTATGTTGATACTTGTGAAATATCCTCAGGATAAGCCTGTAGCTTTCTATCATCTTATCATATGCGCCAATATACTCATTGGCATATGTTGCATACATTATGTCTCTGAGCCAGAATACATTATATTTATCCCCGCCGTTTTGGCCATGATATGGTGAAGAGATATAACCGCCGTTAAGCTGTCTTAGTTTCTCCAGATGATAATATGCAACAAATAATTTATCCCGCGGCGGCAGATTTTTAAAGATTTTACCATGAAGACGCCTTTCAACCGTCTTATCTTCAAATGAGATTGTTTCTACACGAGAGACCATAGCTCATTCCTCATCAGTTTAAATCTCAAACCGCAAAAGTCAAAAGTTTAAGATTTCAGCTATTAGCAGCAGCGACATAAATTTGTAGTCTGCCGATTTATCGGCGGTTTTAAAATACGCCTATAAATGGGCAAACTACAGCTACTTATTTTTGTCGTCCACTATAGCAGGCTGTTGAAAAAGACACCAACAACCTTTTAACATAGAAAAAAATGCAGTTGCATTTTTTGGCAAACGCAATCCCCTGATAAAATCCTTCAGGGGCAAGCTCTGGCTCAAATCTTGCGTTTATCCCGAAAAATAAAAACCGAATACATTTTCCGGGGTTTATGTAATCTTGTATAGATTTTTCCTCTCCCCTTATAACTATTATTGTCCTTTGCGAGTCATCTTGTTCCGGGGAAGTGCAGTTGTTACATCTTGTCGTCTTTTCTGTCTCATGTGTTGCCATTCCCTGTTGCCTCCCTGTAATTGCCTAAATAATACCACCAGTGTCCTTTACGGTCAATAACTTTGTAAATCCCAACAGTAAGCCCCATCAGTCCTTGGTTAAGCAGCCAAGGGCATTTTCAGATTCAACAAAAAACTATAACGGAGGTATTAACATGAATTTATTCAAATCAAACGAAAGTCAAAAGTCTGACAGATGTCCCAAGTGTCATGGGAATCTTGTAGTGGGATGTTTCAAGAAAGTAGAGCTTGGGACAATTGACCGCAGGAAGGAAGTCCTTCGGGCTTTTCTGTTTTAACCCTCAATAAAGTCCTGAACCCATTAGGGCAGGCAGAGGGGAGAAAGGGAGAATGCCGAGGAAAAAGTGTTTGTCTATTGAGGCTTTCTGCTTCAAAAAACAGTTAAGGAAGTCAGTTAAAATGTGGTATAATTATAATATGATTAAACCCTCAATAAAAGAAATTATCAAGCCGTGTCTCTGGGGATCTCTGGTTGATTCTTTGGATATTGAAAATGACAAATTTCTTATTATTGAGCGCCTGTTAGAACACGGCGGAGATAAACAGATAGATTTCCTCCTCTCTTATTACAGCGCCGAAGATATCATTCAGGTAGTTAAGGAAAGCGCATATCTTGGCCCTAAAACCGCAAACTACTGGTGTATATACTTCAATCTGAAAAGGGAAGATACAAAATGCTTTACAAAGCCATTCCCACATCTGTGGCCGGCCTATTAGAGGATATTCACCTCCTGCCGCTGCCTGATGAAACTTACATGGCGGGAGGAACTGCGGCCGCCATATATCTGAACCACAGAATCTCGGTAGATATAGACCTGTTTACACAAAAGGAGTTTTATACAATCTCAATTGTATCCGGTATCAGCCAAAAACATACAATAAGAATAACCGGCGCTTCAGAGAAAGACACCTTAACTGCTTTTGTGGATGATGTGAAGTTCAGTATCTTCAGATATCCTTATCCGCTTCTGCAACCCTTAATATACAATTCGGATTTTAAAATCCATCTGGCTTCACCGGCGGATATAGCAGCCATGAAGGTTGTTGCCATAGCACAAAGAGGCACAGCCAAGGATTTTATTGATCTGAGGACTCTGGCCCATGCTTATGGTTTTTCATTGGATTATTTGCTATCCATGGTCCATGAAAAGTATCGTATGTCCGATGAGTATGGGTATCAGGTTAAAAAGAGTCTGGTATATTTTGATGACGCCTTGAAAAGTCTAAAGGATGTAACGCTCATAAAAGATGGAGAAGGGTCGCAAATCGATAGTAAAGAATGGAGTAAGGTGGAGGAGTTTTTCAGAAGATTTGTAATGCCGTAACACTCCGGCAAGCTTCCTCCCGTAAGGAAGCTTGCCGGAGTGCGGATTGAAACGACAATAAAAGCCTCTGGAGGAATTTAGGCTGCAAACCTATTCCCCGGGGCTTTTTTGTTTTTTAAAACCTATAAAAAGGAGGTGTTTTTATAATGTCAGTATGCAAAATATGCCCTATCTACAAAAAAGCAGCGCAGATTGTATCACTTGTAAGATTAAAGATGATGAAGTTCCGGAATACCTTTTAGGGTTTCTGGTAGAAGTGGCGGCGCCTTAACGAGGAAACAGCCGATAGTTAATTTGTTAAAGCCTTATACGTCTTCTTTGTATAAGGCTTTTTGTTTTAATCCCCTACAAAGACACCCATCTGGGATTACAGAATAGGTAAGGGTATTAAAGGAGATGTTTTATGAGTGGGTATAAAATTTATTTCTTTATTAGGGGGAATCATTAGGGTTGGGTTCGGAACCCAGCCCTAAACGACCAGATTGTGAAAGACACGGTATCGCGTCTTAATGAGATTGCCGAGTCCGGAGAGTTCGCCGGTGGCAAAAAAAATTAAAAAAACTTGACAAACTTAAGTCTTGCATGATATTGAAACTATTAATTTTTATTAAGCTTAAGAAGAAAAAAAAGGGGGGGGGTAAAATTGAAAAAGAGTTTTTTTACTGTTTTTATTGTTCCACAGGACCCTTCTCATATACGAAAATTTAGATTGCCAGGTAAGCTTTTAAAAGCTATAGCCATTGTCCTTGGGATCTCTTTTGCTGGATTTTCGTATGTGCTTTTTGACTATGCCAAATTGAAATTGCAAACCCATGAGCTTAATGGGCTGAAGAAAGAAAATGCCGAACAAAAGATACAATTGCAGGCATTTGCGAGCAAAATGACTGACGTGGAATTTCATATGGCCAAATTGAAGCAGTTTGACAAAAAACTAAGAATTATTACAAATATGGAGATACCTGCCGGTTCTAATCAAATGCTTGGTATCGGAGGGGCGTCGCCTGAAGAGGATATGACCATGTTAGGCGGTGTCAGAGATGGTTTAATAAAGCAAATGCATTCAGACCTGGATCAATTGAAGACAGAGGCAATGACACAGGAAAAAAGTTTTACAGAGCTTCATGAATATCTTTTTAAACAGACCTCGCTTTTTGCCTCCACACCTGCTATATGGCCTGCGAGGGGATGGCTTACATCCACTTTTGGCTACCGCATATCGCCGTTTACCGGGTTAAGGCAGATGCATGATGGGTTTGATATTGCAAATGCTATTGGCAGCCCTGTATTTGCGTCAGCGGATGGCATTGTGAGCAGGATTGAACGGGAAAACGGCCTCGGGAAAAATATCGGCATAAATCATGGTTATGGCATCATTACAAAATATGGCCATCTCTCTGAGATATATGTGCATGTCGGTAAACGGGTTAAAAGGGGAGACAAGATTGCTGCCATCGGCAACACCGGCAGAAGCACAGGGCCGCATTTGCATTATGAAGTGGTGGTGAATGGGGTTAATGTTAATCCTGAAAAATATATTTTAAATTAAACAAATGTTTTTTCTTAAATAAGCCCTGCCAAAATCAATAGTGTCTATCTCATCAGGATAAAGCCTGTAATATTCTATGGCAGTTTTGAGTTGTTGGTCTATAAGCCCATGATATGTTTTTTTAGTCTTTTAAAATCCTCTCCAACACTTTGATAGGCTGCAACAACCTCCCTATACCTCAATACCAGCGCCGTCAATTCTTGCCCTCTTTCCGTTCGTGCCTTCAGTAAATACTATACAGGGACAGCGGCGCATCTTTTATGGCTCTCTTAGTCACAGGGCAGCCTCCTTTTATTTAACCCGAAAAATACATTTGGTTTTTATTTTTCGGGGCAAACGCAAGATTTGAGCCAAAGACAAGCCCTTGACAAATTATCTCCTTTGCCTTTAACAAAGAGGAGTTTCGTGTTTTGCTTCAACAAAATACATAATTTGTCAAGGGCAAGGAAAAGATGGCTGGACAAAACGGAGCATGCTGTTTTAAGTAATTGTAGCCAGCCGATCCCGTTTAAATACATAACGGGACAAGTTTATCGGCGCTTTTAAAAACGTCCATGGGGCACCCAACAGAAGGTTGGGTCGGGCAAGCTACAAAAAGCGCCACGGAGCAGTATTTCGGCAAAGATTGCGTTTGCCAAAAAATGCAACTGCATTTTTTGGGTTCATTGTTTTGGTT
>JACRNJ010000045.1 GCA_016219285.1 Deltaproteobacteria bacterium | reverse complement strand
CTTGAAAATATCTGTAGAATCTGTCCAAAGATACTGCTAAACTTATTCATGGGAAGCCTCCTCTCAGGTTTTTTGTTTCTACTCAAGAATATCTTACCTGATGAGGCTTCCTTTTAAAAACTTATTTTGGACAGATGTGGCTGCAAGCCAGAACCAGCAGGAAATGTTGACGGTTCTATCGGTTTGAACGAGTTGACAAACACTTAAACGGAGGTGACTATCATGATTGCTAAGGGTTATAAGATGAGGAACTTCATTTTAGTAATAGCAAGTGTGCTCATATGTGGCTTAATTAGCACGAGCGCCGAAGCAGTAGAAAATCACAACAGTAGCCGATCAAACAAAACTTTTCCCATTGCCATTGGATATAACAGCAGACTAGTCTCTGCTGACCAAGCCAATATAATCATGGATAATATCGGTCAACAACCGCCAGATCAGATCAATGAGCAGAAGGTTTTGGAAATCCTAAAAGCAAACAGAATAACTGGAATCAACAAAATAATCGTAGAACGTAAGGGCTCAGATATTGTCATTTTACTGCTTCGGAATCCGCAGGATGAATCCGCTGCCAGGGCCAGTATACCTCTCGAAGGTAAAGGTCCACGTGGCATAAACGTCAGGAAACCGTAGTCCGCTGGGATATACAACAACGCTAATAATCATGCTTATCAATTTGTAGTGCCTTAACAGGGTGTTGAAAAAGGCCGTATTGCACCCAAAAGTTGTCATTCCAGCGAAAGCGGGAATCCATAATTTGTTGAATTCACAACAACTGTCATTCCCGATAAAAACTTCGGGAATGACAGAAAAAGAGTTTTCAACATTCTGTTAAAGATTGCAATGTGGGAAATGTTTTATTTTGGTCATGAGGTAAACATAAAGGAACTGCGGGAGGGTATGAGCATGTTTTTAAAAGAGACCGATGAAGAAAAAACAAGGCTGGTTGTAAAAATCCTGCGGGCTGTGGCGAGGTGGAGGAAGAAGCCCAGTATAATAACCACCTTGCTTTACAACCTTGGGGGTTACTTGACCTTAACATCAATACCGTGACCAAACTGTCTTGTGAAGAATGATTTTATATTCCTTCCCCAAACAAAAAAGATTGCTGAAAAAATGACTATTGCCTCAAGCGCTGTCCCTATTAAGAACGGATAATCAAGCTTATATTGCCCGCTTTTTTCATCATACTTATAGCAGAAGAGTATAATGCGGTCTATAATGCCAGCCTCTTCAAAACCGGAAGATTTTCTATAATACGATTTTCCCATCCATACCTCATAAACAGGTCTCAATATGGCTTCAGGTTTAAATTCTACGCCATAGACATGTTGGTATACCTTCCCCTTTGCATCAACAATCGTTACAACATTGAGGTGGTCGAATCCTCCCTGGATTTTTTTATAATAAAAACCCAAGTCCCTGGCTAATTTTTCAATAGTATCTTTATCAGATGCGGCAAACTTCCAGTTTTGGAAGCTTTCTGTAAAATTTTTTCCATACTCCTTCATCCTATCTGGCGTGTCATTTTCAACATCAAAGCCAACTGTTATTGCATTAAATTTGACGCCAAAATCCTTGCTTGCCTCTTTAACGGCATTTTTAAAATTCATTGTTATGGCAGGGCAGATATGACCGCAGCTTGTGTATATCAGACTTATTATAAAAGGTTTGCCGCCGGCAAATTCTTTAAGTTTAAATCTTTTGCCGTCCTGGTCTATAAGGGTATACTCGCCAACATCTTTTCCAATGGCATTGCTTGAGAGATTGAATGCATCTTGTTCTTCCTGTGAAGAGAGCGAGGCTTGTGAAAGCGAGCAGTAAGCAGTAAGCAGTAAGCAGGAGATTAAGATAAAAAAGAAGATTTTTTGCAAGGTATTCATAACTATTTGTAGGCAAAAGTAGCTTGCCGATTCCTGCCCCTGAATGTTTGTATCAGGGCTATCGGCGCTTTTAAATACGCCAATGGGTCGGGCAAACTACCCAACGGCAATATCTATAATAACAGCCAAAAACAGCATCCCAAGGTATACCATGGACGCCTTAAAATTTTTCCATGCAATCTCTTTGGATGTGTCTTTTATAAGCTGGATATTTCTTATCAGAAAAAATGCCCCAACCAATACGGCTGTTATTGTGTAAATTATGCCGAGATATCCAAAATATGACGGAAGGAATGATGATATAACCAAAATGATGGTATTGAGGAGGATATAGTGCGCTGTCTTTGAGTCTCCTATCAGAACGGGGAGCATGGGAATGCCTGCCTTGGCATATTCTTCTCTATGGACTATGGCAAAACTCCAAAAATGGGACGGCGTCCAGAAAAACATTGTTATTGACAGCAATACAGGCAGCAGGCAAAGATCGGGGGTTTGAGATGCGCCGCCGGCAAGCACGGCAAAACTTCCTGCCAAGCCTCCTATTATTATATTTAACCAACTCCGCCTTTTAAGCCATACTGTGTATATCACTGCGTATACCAATGCGCCAAGAAAAAGGTGAAGACTTACCATATAGTTAAGGGCCTTGAATGAGATGAGTATTGAGGCAATAAAAAGAACGACCGCTATAAACAAGGGCTTTTTTGAGTTGTCTATTTGCCGGGAAGGCATTGGCCTTGTTTGTGTCCTTTTCATGACTGCATCTATGTCCGTATCAAAGTAGTGGTTAAAGGCGCTGGCAGACGCAGATGCCATCATTGTGGCAAGAATTAGAAAAGCAACACTGCTTATGGAGATATTGCCTGATGGCGCTGAAATGAACCCAACAACTGCGCTGAATGTAATCAGCGAACATATCCTGATTTTAAAGAGAGGAAGATAATTTCTTAGGGTTGTCTGCATATGATTTCTCCTTTCACTCTCAACAATGTAGTCATTCAGGTTTTAGAACCTGGTGACAAAGTCCTCAAATCTAAAGGTTGTAGCTATGTTTCAGTTGTTAGATCCTGCCCTCACATCTCCAATATCAATAACCTGAAGAATTTTTTTGTGTCCCGTTAGAGACAGAATAGAATTTACAACAAATATAATGCCTCCTGTAATAGCTATCAGCCCGCCGACACCCACAATAGCCATTCCTGCAACCTTGGCAATATCATCCAGATTCTGGGCAGCGCCAAAGGTCTTTCGCTGCACACCGTGAGAGCCTGCCAAAAACATGCCGATGACAAAAAGCGTCTGCCCGGCACCGTAAATATACGGCTGGATTCTGGCCAGCCTTATGCTGTAGATGTCTCTTTTCAGAATATAAATAATATGATTTGTAAGTCCCATAAATGCAAGCGTAACCCCTCCTATTACACCATGATAATGGGATGGAATCTTTGTATTTGAGCCATATATCATAAGTGCAATAAAACCGCCGAATGCAAAAACTATCATTGATATAACAAGCGATGAAAACAAGGGATCCTTCCATGGAAGCTTGCCGTTGCCTTTTGTTGAAGTTATAACGGCAATTAAAATCGCCAGCGCAAAAACCCCGGTAGACGGTCCAAGGCCGTATTGCATAAGGGATGTAAATGCATCTTTATATCCCTGGCTGGCAGTATCGTACATAAAATAAATAAACGGGGCCGGCAGGATGAACAACAGATAAAACAGATACAGCAGCTTTGCGTAACCATCTGGCACAGGAAATCTTTTGAATACAATACTTGTTAAAAAAAACCATGCCGTAACCATTGCGATAGTATTGGCAAACTGAAGTATGTGCCCGCCTCCCCAGAAAAGCGTTTCAAAATCAAGCAGCACCTTGGCTGATGGCCCGAACATCTGAAAATAGTAGGAAAGCCAAAAGCATATTATCGCAGTTAAAACAGCTATGCCCGATATAACCATGCTGAATGTCAATAAGGGAAAACGGCCTGTATATGTCTTCTCCTTCCATGCCTTCCACACTGTCAGAAATGTATTTAGCAGTGTTATGAAAATACCGGCAGCCAGCACAATAAGCGCCATGTAAAATACAGTGTGGGTAAGCACAGGTATATAGTTTATAAATAAAGGAATGCCGAGGGCAAAGAGCGCGGCAATT
>JACRNJ010000012.1 GCA_016219285.1 Deltaproteobacteria bacterium | reverse complement strand
TATAACAAGGAAAATATAGAAGGAGATGATATTAAGTCTCTTATGAATGGGATGTATGATGTTTACATAGATGTCAAAACCCAGTTATCTATATTGAAAAGACTCTTGTCGGAAAAGTGCTTGCAATCTATAAACTAATATAAGATAATCCCGTGCAGTTCAAATCGCAACTTACCTATAATGGAGGGGGTATGGCTGTATATAATGCAAAAGACAAAGATATAATTGATGCAATGAAAAAAGGCGTTAGTGAGACTATAGGGACTATTGATGAAATAAATAAACGGCTGCTTGATTTAAGCAGCCGTTTAAGGATTGAGCAGGGTGAAGGTACGTTTAATGCGTTATCACAGGGCATAGAGAATATAAAGGCATTGCTGGAATTTATCAATGAATTAATTAACGGCAGCAACTATTTAAATTTAAGAGGCGGCAGCATTTCAACAGAAATGTTTTCTAAACTGGAAAAAACCACAGGTGTATTTAATGAAATGCTCTCTGCATTTGAAGGAAAAGACTGGATAACAGTGGCTGATATTATGGAGTATGAAATTTGTCCAATCTTAACGGATATAAAAAATGGGTTAAATATATTAAATGAAAGTTTGAATCAGATTGTTCTATAATAATGAAGGGAATAATATCAGCAGGCGGCAGCGGCGCAAGACTCTATCCTATCACAAAGGCTGTTTACAGCCCAAAAATCAATGTCTATTTTTGGGAGAACATCAGGGAATGGCTTTTTGCCTCTGATTGTGCAGGCGCTGTTTTTGCGGTACCCGATATTGGAGAAGGGGATGTTAAACTTGAGGTGTAATATCTTTTAAACTCTTTCTTTGAACTTCAAAGAGATGCTGTATTATAGCCGACCTTTTTTCATCGTTCAAGTCTATAAATCTTACTGCAACATCGTAGTAAATTGAGCCGGCCTCTTCAGTTTTTTCCGCCCTTACGACTTCTCCGGCTGTGCCGAGCAGCATATAAGGATAGCCGGGAATGTCAAGATTTATTTTTACTATGTCCCCCTGTTTAAACTCTTCTGCGCATCTGAATCTTAAACCGGAGGCGCTTATATTTACTTCTCTCTTGTTTTGTTCAAAAGAGGTTATATCCGCATGATGTTCGCGGGCAATGTATTTTACTATAAAATCCAGCTTCTGCTCCATAGATTTGAGCAGTTGCAATATCTCTGTATTTGTGTTTTTTGTTTCATTTGGGGGCTGGTTTAAATCTGCTGCTGATTGGATGGTTTGTTGAGAGACCTTTTCATAAGTAATAGGTAATGAGGCGTCTACCCTGAAATACGCTCGTTTTTCTATGCCTTCAAATAATGCAATTTCTTTATCCGTTTTTTTCATATACCTTTATGCCCATCGTCTTTTTCTTTGCAAATACCGTGTTTGATAAAGACATCCACTACATCTCCGTCAAGCTGGGCGCCTCTGCATCTTAAAAGTTCTGATACAGCATTAGCATGGGACATCGCAAATCTGTAAGGTCTGTTTGTAGTCATGGCATCGTATGCATCAGCAACAGAGAATATCCTTGCCACCAGCGGAATGTTGTCGCCTTTTAGCATATCAGGATATCCATTTCCATCAAATCTCTCATGGTGGTTCCGTACTATTGAACGGTCAAATGGGCCAAGATTAAGCGGTAGAAGTATATCATCGCCTATTGCAGTGTGGGTTTTCATTATATCTCTTTCCTTTTGTTCCAGAATGCCCTGTTTAAGCAATATGTCATCTCTTATACCTATCTTGCCAACATCGTGAAGTGGTCCTGCAAGTTGAAGGGCATCTAACGTTTCATTAGAACATTCGAGATGTCTTGCCAGTTTTATAGCATACATGGTAACCCTTTTGCAATGGTTCATTGTATAATTATCTCTTGCGTCAATAGCCTTTATCAGAGATGTTATGCTGTGCATGGTATTGTCTATAAGTTGTTCATATAAGGCAAGGTTTTCAAGCCGGACGGATGTCTTTTCTGCCAGACTTGTCATGAGAGATATATCATTGGTGGTGTAGTGACAACCCCCTATTTTCTGGCACAGGTGTAATGCGGCAAATACTTCCTTTCCTATTATAATTGGGATTACAAGGAATGGATGTTTAAAATCCATTCTGCTTGTTTCGCAGATGCAGTTTTTATTATCCTGCGATAAAGAATATCTCTTTTCTGTAAACACCCTGCCTATCATGTCCGTTTTTTCAACAGGGTATTCTTTTCCTATAATTTTCTCCATGCCTTTTGCTGCCCTTAAGGCCACCCTGTTGTTTTCTCGGTCTAACAGCCATAAGCCGCTTTTTTCAGATTCTGTTATGGATGCCGCTATTTCTATAACCTTTTCAAATAAATCTGACATGGTAAGGGGGTAATGCAGCGCCTCGCTTATTGTGTAAAGGGCAGACAGTTCCTTTATCTTTTCCTGAAGGTTTTGCGTCATGAACCCGACAGTATCTATTTCCCTTGTTCTGTCTGAATGACGTCTTTTGTTCTGCTTTCTGAGGTTTCCCTCCTCTATTGACTTCCTTACCACAAATTTTACCTGTTCAAGACTAAAGGGTTTGTTGATGAATTCAGAGGCGCCTTCCTTTGTAGCCTTTACAGCAGTCTCAATAGAGTGATACGCTGTTATCATTATTACAGGGATATCAGGGTCATAGATCCGCACCGCCTTCAAAAGGTCCATCCCGTTCATCCCTGGCATCATCAGGTCAGTAATAATTAAGTCAATTGTTTTTTCTCTTAATTTCTCAAGGGCTGTATGCGGATTGTCGGATGCTATTACATTATAGCCGTTGTCTGATAAAAATTCATCCAGGAGTGTTCTGACAGGGGTATCATCATCTATTACCAAAATATTGGTTTGAGGTTCCATATCTGCTAATCCTTAATATGCAATTTTCTTAATACATCAAATTCATTTTTTGTCAGTAATCTGCGGTCTAAAAGGCTGGTTAACCTGGCCAATTCATTATTATTGGTCTCATCGGCGGATTTATCGTCTGACATTTTCTTTGTATTCGGGCTGCTTTCATAAACCTTGCGCAGTTCGTCTATAAATGCCTTGTGCTGCCGTTTCAGGAAAATCTTTTCACATGCATTTTTTATTGTTATATAAATTTCTTCAAGACGGAACGGTTTGGTAATATAATCGTATGCGCCTTCCCTTATTGCCTGAATGGCAGTTTCTAATGACGCATAACCTGTCATAATAATTACTACTGCCTCTGAATCAAACTGTTTTATTCCCCTTAATATATCAATGCCCCCGATTACAGGCATCATAAGGTCTACCAGAATAATATCAAAACTTCTCGCTTTAATTCTGTCTATCACCTCTCTGCTGTCGCCAACAGTCTCAGTTTCATAGCCTTTTTCTTCCAAAAACTTTTTGAGCACATCTCTGACACCGGCATCGTCATCAATTATAAGTATTTTATAGATATATTGCACCACAGCAGGGTTATCCTTTTGATACCAGATGTTCTATTGCCTCATTTTTGAGTCTCTCCATCATCTTTTTTTTCCCCTCTTCTGAAATAATTGCAGTGTCCTCTGTTTTTATATTATTAGAGGCGCTATTTATAGAGTGTTTTTTCCCTGAGAGGATATGATGGCCGTACATGTCTAATATGTTTTTTGTAACAATAGCAGGTATTGTCATGGTTTTTTACCCCCTCATTTCAGAATTGTAATGCTTGAGTTGCCGCAATAAAACAAATCATTTTATTAATTATAGAATCCGCCTTATTTTATTACACTGCCTTTGATTACACACTACCCTTCATTTTAGTATCGGAAGATTTATGATAAAACTTTAGAAAAAAATTATGATTATCTCTGCTGTCCGGAAAAACACATCTTTAGCCTGAACCGGCCGTGAACTTTGTTCATGCCTTGAATGACCATGTGATTGACCTGTTTGAGAAATTGCCTTAAACGGCCGGCATAGGGAAGAAATATTTAAAAATCGCAGAGTTTGTTCTAAAGTTTTTCATTTTTCTTGGCGATATATAAAGTGGAAGGGTATATGTGCATAATTTGGCGGTAGGTAGGTCTGATACAATGCCTGATATAAATATATTGCCTGTCAAAGATAGAGTGACACCTCGTGTGGTAGAACGAAATAAAACATGCCTTGTTAATATTTCAGTTATTGCAAGGGATACCTTGAAAACCCTTGTAGTCAAAAGCATCCCTCTTACCCCTCAAAACTACAAAGAACAATTTGAAAAATCTGCAAAAAGTATGGAAAGGGGCCATATATTGGAATCTTTACCCGAATATTCAGGTGATGATGATATAAGCTGCAATGTAAACCCTGTTTCGCTTGAAAAGGAGAGAGTGCTGTCGGAGATGGCAGAAGAGACAAGAAAGGTTATGACTGAAGTGGCAGGGATTATAGAGTCATTAAAAGACAGGTCAATCAAGCATAATAAAAACCTGGATGATGAGGTAAAGAAGATAGAGGATATAGATGCCAATAATAACATTATGGAAGTTAAAAAACTCCTAATCGGAGAACTCCAAAAAATAAAGCAAGACAACACATCTTTAAAGCAGCAGTTGGATAACACTACAAAAGACCTTGAAGAAAACAAGGACAAACTTGAAGAGTTCAAAAAGATAGCAGTTATGGACCCATTGACACATATCCCCAACAGGAGGGCGTTGGACTTGAAACTGCTTAACGAAATAAGCCGTATAACGAGATATGGAGGCAGTCTTTCTATTGTATTTATAGACCTTGACCATTTCAAAAACATAAACGATAGTTATGGGCACTCTGTCGGCGATGAGGTTCTGATTGCATTTGCCTCTTTACTCCAAAGTCATTTAAGGGACACAGATTATGCAGGGAGGTATGGCGGTGAGGAGTTTGTTATTCTTCTACCTGGGACAGACAGAGAAGGCGCAAGGATACTTGCCGAAAGAATCAGGAGTGAAATCAAGAAAAAGACATTTATGGATAAGAAGAAATCCATTTGTCTTAAGGTTACTGCCAGTTTTGGCATTACAGAGCATAGAGATGGCGATGATGGAAAAATAATTCTGGAAAGGGCTGATTCTGCCCTGTATAAGGCTAAAGAAACAGGCAGGGACAGGATAGAGGATATATGAGTTGTAAACGGCCTTCTTGAGCAAAAAAAATCTGAAGAATTTAAAGATATTGACCGATATATTTACTATAATATAGTGGACGACAAAAATAAGTAGTTGTAGTTTGCCCGACCCAACCTTATGTTGGGCGCCCCATGGGCGTATTTTAAAATCGCCGATAAATCGGCAGACTACAAATTTATGTCGCTGACTATAGTTCAATCATCCTATATAAGAAGCACACCCTCCCCTTAGTCCCCTCCCGTCAAGGGAGGGGAATGTGTCGGGGAACTCCCGTCAAGGGATAGGAGATTTCTTTTAATTTCCCTCCCGTCAAGGGATGGGAGATTTCTTTTAATTTCCCTCTCCCCTTGAGGGAGAGGGTTAGGGTGAGGGGTAAATCTGTTGTATTGCTTTAGTCGGCTTACAGCCGAATTTCAAGCTACCGCCTTCAGGCGGTAGCACTTGATTCCAGGTGTTTACGAATGAAAAAATACATCACATTTCATATCGGCAGTGAATTCTTTGGTATAAATGTGTTGAGGGTTCAGGAAATCAATCAGCCTGCAGAAACCATAATAACACCCATTCCAAGAGCCCCTGCTCACCTTAAAGGGATTTTAAATTTGAGAGGCAGGATGGCGCCTGTTATTGACTTAAGACAGATATTTTCATTGAAGTCTATAGAATTTGATTTGAATACAAGGATTATCATAATAAAATTCCCGGACAGACTTGCAGGCATTGTCGTTGATAAGGTATCTGGTGTCATAGAAATAGACCAAGGAAAGGTAGAGCCGCTCCCTGTTACAATATCAAGCATAGACGCAGCGCATATTGACGGCATATATAAACTGGATAATCAACTTATCACATTCTTAAATATAGACAGCCTTATTTTCCCGACTTCCCATAAAGGGCATGAAGAAAAGAGGGCGCACGAAAGGATAGAGATAAGCCCTCTGCCAGAAGAAAACCCTTTTTCCATTCAATACAAATCCAAAACCAGATGGGTTGATGCGATCGCGCTGGATATATCCAGAAGCGGCATCAGGATACTGACAGACGAACTGCTAAAACAAGGAAAAGAGATTGAACTCAACATAATTCCAAAAGACAAGCCATCCATGCCGGTTCATGTGAAAGCAAGGGTCATGTGGAGCAGGGATATTGAGAACTCACACAATGCAGGGATTATGTTCCTTAACATGACAGAAAAGATGTTAAACGGCATTGGGCTTGATATGATTTAAAAATTAAGGCTCGCTCCCACGCAGGAGCGTGGGAACGAGAAACGAGAAAAAGGAGGAATTTATGTTTAAATTATTTGGAAATTTAAAGACAAGGAATAAGATTCTGCTGAACAACGGTATTCTTATTGCCGTAATTATTGTTTTGATTATTATCGCTTACAAGGGCATGAGAGACGCCAATAGAGCAATGGACGAGATATATAATGAGCATTTTTATGTAGTAGCAGAGGTAGGTGACGTAAGCAATGATTTAAACGCTGTCAGGGCAGCGCTTGTCGTTATGATGGTAGAAACAGACAAAGACAAACAAAAGGCGCAGCATGAAGCCATTAAAAGACTCACACTGAGTATAGATGATAAATTTAAGAGCATACTCGCTAATAATAAATTCCCTCAGGATATGGTCAATGATGTCAATAGCATAAAGAAGGTATGGGAGGAGTTCAGGGACACGAGAGACTCCCAGCTTATACCCTTTATATACGAGGGCAAGATTCAGGATGCAAAGGCATTGGCTCTGGGAATACAGTCGGAGCGGTATAAAAAAATCACAGGTTTGTCAAATGAACTTTTAAAAAAGGAAAAGGGAGAAGCAGAGAAGTTGCTTGTGGATTATGCGGCAACGAGCAAGAGGTTCAATCAAATTCTCCTGATTTCTTCTATCGTCGGTATATTAGCAGGGATTTTATTTACAATCCTTGTAAACCGTTTTGTTGTCTCTCCGGTTATTAAATTGACAGATGTGGCAAAAAAGGCGGCAAATGGGGAACTCAATACTGAATTCACCGCGATAAATACAAAATGTGAGATAGGGAATCTGTCAGAGTCAATGGTGCTTATGTTTAAAAATCTCCGCTCTATACTATCTAATCTCGCAGACTCCATAAATGCTATTGCCTCTGCCTCTACTGAACTGGCGGCAAACTCAGAAGAAATGGCGACAAATGCCAATTCTCAGTTAGCCCAGACAAATACCATTACCGCATCAATGGCTGAAATGGAAAATGCTATTGCAGATGTGGCAAAAAATTCCTCATCTGCTGCCGGCGCTGCTGTTTCAACAAGGGAAACTGCCGGAAAAGGAAAGAAGATTGTATCAGGGGCGTCCAATGCAGTAAGCATCCTTGGTGAAAATTCCAGCAAAATAAGTGAGATTGTCCATGTTATAGCAGACATAGCAAGCAAGACGGATCTCCTCGCAATCAATGCAGCCATTGAGGCGGCAAATGCAGGGGAGCATGGAAAGGGTTTTGCAGTAGTTGCAGATGAGGTTAGAAAACTTGCGGAAAGGACTTCCCGCGCAACAGGCGAAATCGGTAAAATGATTGAGACTATTCAGAAATCCACATCTGATGTGATTTCCTTAATGAATGATGCAAACAGCGCTATAGAGGCAATATCCGGCGAGGCCGGCAAGACAAGCGCCATGATAGAACAAATCGCAACTGCATCAGAAGAACAGGCAAGCAATGTAGAATCAATTGTCCAAAACATAAAACAGGTGTCTACCTCTGCAAATGCATTTACATCAGGTTCTGACCAAATATCACAGGCAACAACAGGTCTGGAAAAACTTGCATCAAGTTTGCAGGGAGTTGTGAAGAAATTCAAATTGACGTGAAAATCGTAATGGAGTTAGTTCCTTATGAATAAAATCTTGCGCAAAATGGCAAGAAAAGTTAAGCGCCAAATTCCAAGCATCAAATAACAAACAAGCTCCAATGAACAAAATCCAAAATTCCAAACAAAAAACTTTCACTATTGGATATTGTAATTTGGAGCTTATTTGAAATTTGGGATTTGGATTTTGGAATTTTATCTTCACTATAACCTTTTTGGTTCCGGCTTGTATGGGGTATGATATGGGCAAAAGAAAAAAATCTTCTCAACCCGCCATTTCAGCAGATTCATCCCCTTCTGCTTCATCTTCTCCTGCCCCCCCTCCTTGCTTCATTGACCCAGCCATGCAGGAGATTATGAAGGATTTTGTGGTTGAGGCAAGGGAAAACCTTGACCAGATAGATTCATCCCTTGTAGCGCTGGAAAATGACCCTGAAAACAACGAGCTCCTGAATAAGGTTTTTAGGGTTATGCATACTATAAAGGGTGGGGCGGGGTTCCTCGGACTTGAAAAGGTGCAAAAATTATCCCACCACTCAGAAGACCTGTTGAATAAAATAAGAAACAAGGAGATGAGATTCACACACGACATAGCCGATGTAATACTTAATTCCGCAGATATCCTTAAAAAACTGGTTCTGGAAGTAGAAGATGGTGGAAAGGAATTATCAGATATTACTGCAGCCATAGAGCGCATGTCCTCTATATCTAAACAGACCCCTGCGCCCACAACTTTACCTTCTGATGTGCCTCCATCTGTAGCGGTAGCCGCAGGCTTTACGCCTGCGGTGCATGACGCCGCCATAAAGGCTGCGGCTGCCCATGCGCCGCAGGTCAAAATTAGTTCAAACACTGTCAGGATTGATGTAGATAAGCTGGACGTGCTTATGAATCTGGCAGGGGAGCTTGTTCTTGCAAGGAACAGGCAATCCCAGATAGCAAAGGATATTGCTGCAAAATATCCGCAAGATGAGTTCACCAATTCTCAAATCTCTTCAGCCGCACATCAGATTAATATGCTCACTACCGATATTCAGGCGGCAGTGATGAAAACCCGTATGCTTCCTGTATCAACGCTTTTTGACAAATACACAAGGGTTGCAAGAGACATGTGCCGCACCCTTGGAAAGGAAGCAGACCTTGTTATAACAGGCGGCAAGACCGAGATAGACAAAAATGTGCTGGAAGAATTAGCAGACCCAATGACACATCTTATCAGAAATTCTCTTGACCACGGCATAGAATTGCCTGAAGAGAGGGTTAAAAAGGGGAAGGGGCCGCTGGGCGTCATAACATTAAGCGCCTATCATGAAGGGAGTTATGTCATCATCAGAATCAAAGATGATGGAAAGGGGATTGACCCTGCAATTGTAAAGAAAAAAGCAGTGGAAAAAGGCATTATCTCCGCTTCTAAAGCGAATAATATGTCGGATAAAGAGGCGCTGGATTTAATCTTTGCCCCTGGTTTCAGCACTGCTGAAAAAGTAAGCAGTGTTTCAGGAAGGGGGGTAGGCATGGATGTAGTAAAGACAAATATTGAAAAATTGAAGGGCATTATAGAGGTTAATTCTGCTGTAAACAAGGGAACCAGCATCAGGCTGTTTATACCACTGACCCTTGCCATACTTCAGACACTCCTCTGCAGGGCAGGGGGGCAGAGATTTGCCATACCGCTTGCTGCCGTCAAAGAGACATTCAATGTTTCAAATTCCGATATTACAACAATAAGGGGGCGCGAGGTAATAAGAGTGAGGGATGAGGTGCTGCCTGTTTTGAGATTAAAGGATATATTTGAGATTAAATCTCAAGAAGGGAGCAGCTTTTCAATAGTAATCCTGCAGTTGGGGACAAAGAGGCTCGGACTGGCAGTTGACGAAACTATCAGGAAAGAAGAGGTGGTCATTAAATCGCTTTCTTGTTTAAAGGGCATATACACACCGCCGCATGTTTCAGGTTTGACTATCCTCGGCAGCGGGATAATCACATTGATTATTGATGTGGAGTCTCTTATACAATTCGCAAATCAATCAGGAAGGGATATAGAAAAAGAACTCATCTCTCAAAAGGCAGCAAAAGAGGAAATGGAGAGGGTTCTTATAGTTGATGATAGAACATCGGAACAGTACGCAATACCGATTAGATTTGTCCGGAATCTGGAACTCATTTCAGACGGAGAAATAGAGCAAGTCGGAAATAAGGAAGTGGTTAAATATTATGGGGAGGTGCTTCCTCTGATAAGGCTTTGCCAGCTCGCAAAATACCCTGCTCCTCCGCGGAATAGAACAGTTTATATGATTGTCGTGTCAGATGGGACAAGGAAAGGAGGACTCCTTGCAAATAATATGCGGGGACTCAAACAGATTAAGAAGTTGGAGACAAAAGACTGTTTTACAAACAATAATATATCAGGGTCAACCATCATTGACAACAAGGTAGCGCTTATCCTGAATCACAGAATAATAATTGAGAATATCTACTCAGGGGATTATTCATTAGATACAGCATCCCCTTCTTTACAGACACAAAATGATGGGAGTCTATATGGCAGGCAAAAGACCATACTCCTTGTTGATGACTCTGCAACTCACCGTTCCATTCAGGGTAAAGTTGTTCAGGAGGCAGGCTACAATGTTGTATATGCTGAGGACGGCGCAGAGGGTTTAAAAAAACTATCAGGCATAGACCTTGTTTTAACAGACCTTGAGATGCCAAAAATGGATGGATATGCATTTACTGCAAAGATAAAAGAACAAAATTCTGAACTTCCTGTAATCATGCTTACAAGCAGAAGCGGTGATGAGGACAGGGCAAAAGGATTAAAAGCAGGGGTTGACGATTATTTAATAAAGCTGGATAAAGAACTCCTTTTACGCGCTATTAAAAGGTTTATAGGGTAGGGGAAAAATGTTCCCGGCCTTGTCCAACAGCCAACTTGCAGGTTTCTCCATGGCTGTTGGGGTCTTTTTCAACAGCCTGTTAATTTACCTCTTTTTTAGCCTCTATCAGAATACTAATCCTTCTGTTAATTGCATCATATACGTCGTTTGGGTTGATGGGCATGACATCGGCAAAACTTGTAACCTTTGTTATCCTTTTTGAGTCAAGCCCGTATTTTATAATTGCCCTTCTTGCAGCGTTTGCCCTGTCTGCGGCAAGTTCCCAGTTGGTATAGTTTTCACCAGGATACTGACGGCTGTCCGTATGCCCTTCAATGGCTATATTGTTAGGCATATTTTTAAAAGCTTCTGTTAACGCTATCAGCGCCTCTTCCCCTTTTGGCGAGAGGACATCTTTGCCGAGTTCAAAGATGGGTGTGCCTATTTTTTCTGTAAGTTCAATCCGCACCCCGTCATTTGTTGTAAATACTAAAATCTGCTCTTTAAATTCAGACAGCTTTTGTTCAATTATCTTGTTTATAGCCTCCATCAGTTTATCCTGAATATCCTTTACCAATTTTAAACTGCCCGGGTCCTTTTCAAGTTTAATCGGAGTCCCCTGCATAATAGATATGCCTGTTGCCCCTCCTGCCTCCCGCCCCTGAAATATTGTAAAACTCCTGAAGTATTCTGCAAGCGCCTTTTTTGATGCTGTAGACATGACAGCAATAAGCCACAGCACAAGGAAAAGCGCCATCATTGCTGTTACAAAATCTGCATAAGCGACTTTCCAGGCGCCGCCGTGATGTCCGCCATGTCCCGCCTTTTTTATTCTTTTTATTATTATCGGCTGTTCTTGTTTTGGCATATCTACTTCTTCTTCCTTACGGCGTCTTCAAGTTCCTTGAACGATGGTTTTGCGTCTTCCAGCAAAGCCCTTCTGGCAAATTCGACAGCCATCTGCGGCGGCATCTCCTTTGCAAAGGCAATGAGCGCAAACTTTATTGCTTCAAGGTATTTTGCATCCTCATTTGCCTTATGCTCAAGATGTGTTCCAATAGGTCCAACAAGCCCATAGCAGAGCAAAATACCTAAAAATGTGCCGACAAGCGCTGCTGCAACATGATGTCCTATGACCTCAGGAGGCTCTGCCATGTATCCCATGGTTATGACAACACCCATTACTGCCGCAACAATACCAAAGCCTGGAAGAGAATCACCCACCTTTGTAATTACTGCCGGAACGGCAACCGCCTCTGAATGATGTGTTTCAAGTTCAAGGGTCATCATATCCTCAAGTTCCATCGGCTTGATGCCAACAACAAATGCCCGCATATTATCACAAAGGAAATCTATTGCATGGTGGTTGGCAAGGATTTTGGGATATTTTTTAAATAGGGCACTTGCTTTCGGACTTTCAATATCCTTTTCTATTGTCAGAAGCCCCTCTTTTCTAATCTTGGAGAATAGTTCGTAGAGAAGACCCAATAATTCAATATAACTGCCTTTAGAATATTTTGAGCCGCCTAATACAGAGGGGATGCTTTTGAATATCTTAAACAGAAGTTTTTGCGGCACCATAATAAGCATAGAGCCGAAGGCGGCACCCCCTATGATGACCAATTCTGCGGGCTGGAACAGGACATGGAGATTCCCCTTCTCCATAAGATAACCGCCGATGATTGCTCCGAATACTACTATTACGCCTATTATGACGAACACTTGTTATCTCCAGATAAGATTTTGGATTTATTCTATAGCACACTTCATATACATGGGCAAGGGATTTAACCCTCAAGCCTCTTCTTATTGACATGATAAAAGAATGCTATGATTTCTGCAATAACCTTATATAAGGAATGCGGTATCTCTTCATAAAGTGATAGAAGGGATAATGCATTAACAAGGTCAGGGTCGTCCTTTATTGGTATATTGTTTGACTTTGCGAGCTCTATAATCTTCTGTGCAATCAGTCCTGAACCCTTTGCTGTGACCTTTGGCGCCCTGTCATCTCTGGCTTTGTATTTAAGCGCAACCGCCTTTTCACTATTTTTTTTCATTTTTAACCCTTTAGCAGTTCCTTTCACACAAACTCATCAACAAGCCCTCTCTTTGCAATCCGGGAGAATAATTCTTTCGCAGCCTGTTTTTTTCCGGTTGCGCAGTCAATATGACTTATCTGCATACCTTTAGATTCAATGCCGTTCTTCAATATTTCAAGATGAGACCTGATGAATTCAGAAGACTCCTTTTTTTCCGCATATATCCGTATGCTTATAGTATCTTCATGTATCCTTGCGTCTGCGGCTACCTGCCCAAGTTCTTGCAAATCCATGCTTACGACAATGCCGTAACCATTGTTTGCCTTTCCTCCTCCCCCCTTCCTGCCGCCGAAAAAGAATAATTCTGCGGTTTCCAGTCTGTCATTGAAATAAACAGGAATCTGAAAGTATGCAGTATCCTCATCTTTTGCCTGCATAGAATTTATAACCTGGTTAAGCTCTATATTTTTCAACATGTCAAGACATGCCTTGTGTATGTTTTTCTCTGTTTCATTAGACTGCGCGCCTTCTAGTTCTTTAATGAGGTTCATGAGAATAGATTTCAAATCATGTTTTAAGAGTCTGTCAAGGGCATGTTTTACAGGCGCGGAAATTGCGGCAGGAGGTTCGGCAGAACCTTGTCTTACAGGATTATTGCCTGCAGACGATTTTCCAATGTCAGGCATAACAGTTTTTCTGATGACTGCCTCATAAAACTGTCCTCCTTTTTCAATAATGTTCTTTATTGCTGTTTCGTTTAATTTATCCTCTGCAGGGATGATTTTGCTTAAAAAATATTTTAATGCTGACAGGAGTTCTTTTGTCTTGGGGGGGATATCTAAAGAGGCGTCTATCTCAGGCAGGTTAAGCGCCACGATTTTTTCCACCGGTGAACCAACGTCTGCCTTTTCAGGGAGTAGCATTTTTATTGCTTCTGCAATCTTATTGGTTTCAGGCGCTCTGATTACTCTCAATATTACCTTGCCTCTTATTATCTCAACCTGCGCATTTATACTTTCGCCTGCCTTTAATGTTACATTGGTATTTGCCTCTGTGAGAATGCCTTTTAGAAATAGTTTTACTTTGTTGTTATTAAGTATCTCTTTAACATCTGTCTTCAATATCTCGCCATCAGTAAGTTCAGCAAGTTTTATATCTGCCGGCGATACTGTCAGAAACGGGAGTATCCGCGCAATTAGAGGATGTGTCTGAGTGGTCTGCATTTTTTGGGTTGAGCGGTTTATTCTATTATTTATTTTTATCGGCATCATTTGGAAAAAACTTGAATATGCGCTGTTTTTGGGGTATAAGTTTGTAATCCATAACAAAACCATAAGGGGGTTGCATACAAAGATGGCTGCAAATAAAAGCAATATCTTAGTAGTTGAAGATGACAAATCTATAAGACAACTCTTGAAGGATATTATTGGGGAAGAGTATTCCCTTATTGTTGCAGAGGATGGAGAAAAGGGTGTAGCGATTCTTAAGGAAAACAGTATTGACCTGCTCATTACGGATTTAAAACTTCCTGGCATGAGCGGGATAGAAGTTGTGAAAAGGGCAATGGAGATAAATCCTGACATGGCGAGTATTGTTATGACAGGGTATGCGACCATAGAAACCGCTGTTGAGGCAATGAAACTTGGGGCGTATAATTACATTGCAAAACCTTTTAAGACAGATGCCTTTCTCATTAATGTTAGGAGGGCTCTGGAATACTCAAGCCTTAAAAAGGAAAATTTAAATCTGAGGGAGACGCTTGAAAAAAGGTATTCATTTGATTCTATAATTGGCGTAAGCAGCGCGATACAAACGGTGCGCGATGCAATAAGGATTGTTGCAGACAGCGACTCAACAATTCTTCTTCTGGGAGAGACAGGCACAGGAAAGGAATTGATAGCAAAGATAATCCACTGCAACAGTTCAAGGAGAAGGTTCCCTTTTATCCCTGTAAACTGCGGCGGCATACCAGGGGAACTGCTTGAGAGTGAACTCTTCGGGCATGAAAAGGGGGCATTCACAGGCGCGATAACCACAAGGCTCGGGAGGTTTGAGAGGGCAAATAAAGGCACTATATTTCTGGATGAAATCGGGGATATGCCGCTCCACCTTCAGGTCAAGTTGTTAAGGGTGATTCAGGAAAGGGAGTTTGAAAGGGTAGGCGGCAATAAGACTATTCAGGCGGATGTCGGGATAATAGCAGCCACAAACAGAGACCTTGAAGATGCGATAGAGAAAAAGCTCTTCCGCAAAGACCTTTATTATCGTCTGAATGTCATACCGATTGTCATCCCCCCCCTTCGTGAAAGAAAAGAGGACATCCCCCTTCTGCTCAGGCATTTCCTTAATATTATATCCCATAGAAAAAAGAGGCATATAGCCGGCATATCGGATAAGGCAATGGAGGTGCTAATAAATTACCAATGGCACGGAAATATCCGTGAGTTGGAGAACATGGTAGAAAGGATTGTGATTCTGAAACAGGACAGCGATGTTATTATGCCTCAGGATATACCGCCGCAGATAAGAATGATTAAGGAGCGCGCCGCATTGTCCTTTGAGATTCCTGATAATGGAGTCAACCTGCCGGCCATGGTTGAAACACTGGAGAATGGACTCATAGAAAAGGCGTTGAATAGAGCCGGCGGCGTTAAGAGCAAGGCAGCAGAACTCCTCAGCATAAACAGGACAACATTGATTGAAAAGATGAAGAAGAAAGGGCTCTTAAAACCACCCCTCACCCAGCCCTCTCCCCTCAGGGGAGAGGATTAAGGTGAGGGGTGTGGATTAACCAAAAAAGTGCAAATGCATTTTTGGGGTTAGTATAACTATTTTTAAAAAAATTTCCTCAAAGATTTGCTTGACTATACTATATAGAAGTTCTAACATTTGCCTATGTCTAACCATATCATGAACTCCATTTTTTCAAAAGCCCACATTAGTTTTAATAAGCTCACCGCATATATTGTCCTAATCACCGTTGCCGCATCAGTCACTGTCATTTTTATTGGCGCGAGAATATTAAAAGAAAAGGCTATTCATGACCTTGCGAAACAGGAGGCAAAACAGACAAGCCAGTTTGTATTTCAATCCCTTTACTCTGCAATGAGCAAGGGGTGGACAAAGGATGAGATTAAAGACATAATAAAAAGGTTGAACAGTGTTCAGCAAAACATGGAGATAATTGTAGTAAGGGGTGAGCCTGTTATCAGGCAGTTTGGCGAGATACCGGGTGAAAAAGAGATCATGGAAAAGGACCCCATGTTCATGAAGGCATTAAAAGGCGAGGAGATGCTAATCAAAAATGCCGGAATCCTTGAATATTATTACCCTGTTATTGTGCAGAAGGAGTGTCTTAAGTGTCATAATGCGAAAGAAGGGGATATAAATGGTGTAATCAAGATTGTATATCCCACAGAAAACCTGAAGGTCTCGCTTGAGTTTCTTATAAATGCAGGGGTTATATCATTTGTAGTCTTTATTATAGCAACCTTTATATTTTTCTATTTTGTTGTCAGAGGCTTAATAATAAGCCCGATACTGAATCTGGTAAATGTTATAAGCGGGATTGCTACAGAGGCAGATTTAAACAAACGCGTGCCTGCAACAAGTTATATTTATGAAATCCTTCACCTTACAAGCCACTTCAATAAACTCCTTCAGACTGTGCAGGAATATTATGCAAAATTAGAGGAACTTTCCATAAGGGATCCGCTCACAAGGTTGTTTAACCTTTAACCGCAGGAAATATGAGGAACTCTTTGAATATGAAATCAACAGGTCAGGCAGGCATAACCACAGGTTTACAATTGTTATGATAGATTTAGATAATTTCAAGCATATAAACGACACCTATGGCCATCCAATCGGCGACATAATTATTAAAGCCGTAGCGTCCCTTATAAAGCAAAATGTAAGGAAGTCTGATGTAGCGGCAAGGATAGGCGGAGATGAGTTTTCTTTGCTCCTTCTTGAAACACCGATTGAAAAGGGTCTTATTGTAGTTGAAAAAATCCGCAAGGTTTTGAGGGAGACACCCATAGACATTATGACAGGCTCTTTAATAGTTAAGGCGAGTTTTGGAGTGGCTGAATACCCGTCACACGGGGTAGCTTTAAGCGAACTTATAGTCGCAAGCGATGTGGCGCTTTATAAGGCAAAACATCTTGGAAGGGATACTGTTGCAGTGCTGGATAAAGGCATTACAGAGGCAAGGATGGATATGATGGCAAGGGCAGATGACCTGCAAAAGGCGCTGGATGAAGACAGGATAGAGCCGTTCTTTCAGCCGGTTATTGATGTTAAGACAGGCAGAGTCTTTGGGCTGGATATTGCGGCAAGGATAAGGGATAGAGATAGTTTTATACTTGCAGCCCAATTTAAGCCTGTTGCAGATGAACTCGGATACATGGACAAGATAGATGCCCAGATATTTGTTAAGGTGCTTTCCATGACAGGAGATATAGAAAAGAAATACGGGACAGGGGTTAAACTCTTTTTTGAGTTGTCTGCAAAAAGGTTTTTTGCGGATGGTTTTGCAGAGGATGTGCTGGAGGTCTTAAAAGACAAGAACTGCCCTGCAGACAGGATACTATTTGAAATCACAGAGCATGATACACTGCCCAACATAAACAGATTCATGGAGATTGTAAGCAATCTAAAGAAAAGCGGCATAAGGTTTTCCCTTAAAAACTTTGGCAGCGGTTTTTCATCCTTTATGTATCTTAAATATCTGGATGTCTCTTTTGTAAAGATAGACGGCGAATTTATAAGGACTATGGATGTTGACAACCGCAACAAGATACTTGTAAAAAATATGCATCAAATCCTTGCGCAGTTTGGCATAACAGATATTGCTGAATATGTTGAAGATGATGGTGTGCATAAGATTGTGGAGGAGATTGGTATAAAACTCGGACAGGGATTTTATTATGGAAATCCTGAAGGGGTGTGATTATGTTATGAATAAAAAAAACATTCAGACTCAGGGATTTCACACCATAATAAGACTGAACGAAATCTTTGCCCATCTGTCATACAATCTGAATGACATGCTTGCCATTGCTGTTGTTGAAATCTCAA
>JACRNJ010000028.1 GCA_016219285.1 Deltaproteobacteria bacterium | reverse complement strand
GAGAGCGGCCAGATTATAGACAGCCTTGGCTGGGTTTATTATAAGATGGGCGAGATAGAAAAGGCTGTTGTGGAGCTTGAACGCGCTATAAAATATATGCCTAATGATTCTGTAGTGTTTGAACATCTTGGCGATGTTTATTTAAAGAAAGGGCTGAAGGGTAAAGCCGTTGAATTCTATGAAAAGGCAGTCAGGCTTGACGCAAAAAATGAGAAACTAAAGGGAAAATTAGACGAGCTTAAAAAAAATGGAAATGAGGAATGAGGGATGATGAGTAAGGTTTTTCTGGTTTCCAATTCTTTATTTCTAATTTCTATGTTTTTTGTGATTCTTACAGGATGTGTTTCCACAACTCCTCCTGTTCAAAGAATATCCTCCGAACAAAGCATTTGCCCAGATTCCAACATCACTTTTTTTCTGCAAGAAAGATTCGAAAAACTGAAGACAATTAAAGGTACTGCAGTGGTAAACATGCGGTTTAAAGATGGCAGAGAAGTGGCTGGCAGGGCAATAGTTATTATAAAAAGGCCTGACAAATTTAGGTTTGAGGTTTTAGGGCCTTTTAATCAAGTTGTAGCCGTCATAGTGTATAATGGAACAAACTTATCTCTTTTGGCGCTTCACGAAAATAGAATTTACAAAGATTATCTCCTTCCGGTAGAGGCTTACACTATTCCTCAATATCTTACAGGGCTGCCTGCTTCAATAGCCATGAATCGGGAGGCAGCAGTCGGAAGTCAAGAGGCAAACCATTTTCAACAGGCTTTGCCGCACGGCCAGTGTGTTTATACAAATTTACAAGATGAATACATATTGATAAATCAGGAAGGCAATATTAAGGAGATAACTTCATCCGGGATAAAAAACAGCGTTCACCCAATAAAGGTGTTTATGGATTCTTATAAAAAAGTTGATGGGTTTAATCTGCCCTTTGAAATATCTATAAGCAATAAATCGGCTGATATCTTTATAAAATATGAGCATGTAGAATTAAACCAGCATGTTTCAGAAGATTTGTTTGATATGCCCGGTTAGTTTAAACCAGTGGGAAGTCTATGTCAGGAGAGAACTAATGATGCGTAGCATAACAGTTTTATAATTTTTATTTTTCAGGGCAACTCATCTATGAGGCTCTATAATCACTTTTATGGATTCCTTTGCCTCTGCAACAAGCCTGAAACCCTTGCCAGCGTCCGCCAGACTCAATCGGTGGGTAATCATCTCTTTTAAATTCACCCGTTTGTTGGCCATGAGTTCTATGGTTGCGGCAATGTCCCGACCGCTTGCTGCATAGGATGTGGTTAATGCAACCTCATTTCGCCAGATATCCCACAGAGGAATAGGAGTCTTAACATCAGGGTTTGTGGGCGCAAAGAAAAGGACTGTCCCGCCCCGGTCAACAGACTGCAAGCCCTGCTGGATTGCCGTCTCTGCTGCCGTGCAGATAATAACAAGGTCTGCTAACATGCCTTTATTTATTTCTTTCAAAAAATTCGGCGTATAGTCTTTTGCGCTTATCACTAAATCTGCCCCAAAGCAGCCGGCGGCATGCAAACGATATTCACTTATATCTGTTGCGATGATTTTACCTGCACCTAATGCCTTCGCAAGCTGAATATGCAACAGTCCTGAAATGCCGCTGCCAATTACCAAAACTCTTTGTCCCGCCTTAAAATTTGAAAGCCTTAGTCCTCGGAAGCAGCAGGCAAGAGGCTCTATAAATGTGCCTTCCTCATAAGAGATTTCATCCGGCAGGATAACCGTGCCTCTGTCAACATTGATTTTCGGCACGCGGATATATTCTGCAAAACCGCCGGGCTCAAAGTTTGTGGTTCGGAGCGTATCACACGCGGAGTGATGGCCGTTCAGACAGTAGTGGCAGGTGTTGCACGGCACATGATGGGTAACAAAAACCCTGTCCCCTTTTTTATATTTTGACACACCCTGCCCAACCTCAACAACCTCTCCGCTAAGCTCATGCCCCAGAACAAGCGGCGCCTTTTTAATGCGATACCACTCCATCACATCACTGCCGCAAATACCGCTGGCAATAACTTTGACAAGAAGTTCGCCGTCGCCTATTTTCGGGGCAGGCCGCTCTTCAAGACGAACATCGTTATTATTGTAATAGACGGCTGCTCTCATAAAATATAGTTTCTCATCTGTAGGCGTCGCCCACCCCAATTTTAAATTTTTATGCAGGGGTTGGAGAAAATTGATCAGCAACTACCCACCATTTCCTATTCTCTTTAATAAGGGTAAACATATCCCTGCCGCTCATATTCATGGTTTGCCCACTCATGCTAAATGAAATATCAAAATAATAAGTAACGATAGCTGTATTTTCATATAATTGGATTTTATGCTCCCGTTCTTTCCATGAATGAATTTTTGTATTTTTTGCAAATGCCGTCCAACCCGCCATACAAGCTGCTTTTCCTTCAAGACGGTTTTTATCAGTGGGAGTTATGGCGACCATATTTGTATGAAAGTAATTCTTCAAATCCTCCGGCTTACTTTCAGTCCAACAACGATTCATATCTTGAATAAATTTTAATACCTCTTTTTCTGTATTATTCATTATTATCCCCTTTTTCAGTCTATCTTCCGCCGTCAGTCTTAAGCCTTCTTGTTCTTCTCACTCTCATAAATCTCAAGCGCCTTTTGTTTGTTCCCTTAAAAAATTCCAATATTCCCGTGGTGTAATTATCTCTACCCCTTTATATTTTTTTAATGTCAGCAGGTCATTATCACCTGTTATTATAAATTCGGCATTTCCACTTAAGGCAGCGCCAAGTATTTTATTGTCCTCTTTATCACGGCAGATCAATTTATCAAGCTCTTCCGGTTTAAATAGCTCCCCCGTATCTTTTAAATATTTTACTATGTCTTGAACGACGATCCGCGGCAGGTGTATTTTCTCAATCAGATTTTTATGAACCTCAGATAGTATATGTTCACTTATGATAATGGTGTGATCTGCAAGGCATACTTCAAATATTTCGGCGCATAAACCCCTGGCAGCAAAGGCGGCGATAATAACATTTGTATCTAAAACAACCCTCATGAGATAGTTTTAAAAACATCCTCATCAGTCAGGAGTCCTTCTGCCTCGGCAAATGGCAGCACCTGTTTTCTCAACTGTTTAAATCTTTTAGCAGCAAGATACCGAGATATGGCATCTCTGATGACCTCGCTTTTAGAAGTCTTTTCTTTTTTTACCACTGTTTCCAATTCCTTCTGTAATTTTTCAGGCAGCCTTATGGTGATTGTCTCTATCATATTTATGCCTCACTTTCTTGGATAACTTGTAAGACATTGTAATACCCAAATGATTGTTTGTCAAATTACCTTGCAAAAACTACTTCCCTTTCTTCCCATCTTCATAAATCTTATTCGCCTCTTTTGCCGATGCGTTTTCGTGGATTATGGCGCGGATTGCCTTGATCATTGCAACAGGATGCGCATTCTGCCAGATGTTTCTGCCAAGGTTGACGCCGATAGCGCCCCTTTGCATGCCGTCGGCAACAAACTCCAGCACCTCAAAATCCGTCTCTGTCTTTGGCCCGCCTGCTATGACCACAGGCACAGGGCAGCTATTCACTACCTTATCAAAGTTCTCACACCAGTATGTCTTCACAACCTTTGCGCCAAGCTCGGCGGCAATCCTGCAGCATAATGAAAGGTAGCGGGCATCCCTTTTTTCCAACTCCTTGCCCACCGCCGTCACAGCCATAACCGGAATACCGTATTCTTCAGCCTCATTCACAAGCGTTGATAGATTTAATAATGTTTGACGCTCATATTCACTGCCTATAAACACAGACAACCCTACTGCTGAGGCATTAAGCCTTATTGCCTCTTTTATGGATGTGGTGATGCCTTCATTTGCCAGATCCTTTCCAACAACGCTTGTGCCTCCGGATACCCGCAGAATAATTGGCACTGTGTTGTCAGGCGGCACACACGAGCGCAGCACCCCTCGCGTAACAAACAGGGCATCGCTGTAAGGGAGAAGCGGTTTTATGGTTTCCCCCGGTTTTTCCAATTTTGATGTCGGACCAAGGAAATACCCATGGTCAATCGGCATAAACAGGCATTTCCCATTCTTGATTATCTGCGCTAAACGATTTTTCATTCCCCAATCCATTTTAAATCCTCCTTTTATTAGACTACAGACACTAGACTACAGACACCAGACTACAGACTAAAGTCTTAAGTCTTGAGTTTGGAGTCTATTTTTTCAAAAACTTCTCCCTGCACTCTTCACTGCAAAAATATGTTAATTCATTTCCGTTTCTTACGCTTAAGGCTTCGGCTTTAGGAAAATAACTCTGACAGATTGGATCAAGCACCGCTTCCTCACCATGCAGTATCGGTTCTTTTTTTTGATGTATAGGGTTCTTTTTTGGAAATAAAAATGCCTTTGCAATTCTGTATAACAAAAAAATGAGTATGAGGTATATTATAAGCCGCATAAACACTAAATGCCGTAAACCGTGGCGCTATTTCGTATCTTCAAGAAAATGATAAGATATTAATCGGCTAATCGGCCTAACGCCTTTTGACCTTTTTATAGTGAACGACAAAAATAAGTAGCTGTAGTTTGCCCGACCCAACCTTCTGTTGGGCGCCCCATGGGCGTATTTTAAAATCGCCAATAAATCGGCAGACTACAAATTTATGTCGCTGCCTATAGCTTTTCGCCTCTTGGCTTTTCAACTGACACGAATAACTTTTTTGATATCAACCACTTGTCTTAACAATTCAGCCGCAGACTTCTTAAGCACAGGGTGTATAAAATCAGGGGCTATCTCATTAAGCGGCATCATAACAAATCTTCTTTTATGAAGAAGGGGGTGTGGAACAATGAGATTCTTTGTGTTTATTATTGCGCTATTTAAGAAAAGGATGTCAAAATCAATAACCCTGGGTCCACCCTTTTTAATCCTCTCTCTTCCAAAGCCCATTTCTATATTTTGAAGCAATACGAGTAATGATTCCGCATCAAAAGTTGTTTCTACCTGAACAACACAGTTTATAAACCAGTTCTGCTCTATCTCACCCCACGGCTCTGTCTCATAAAAGGAAGACGCTTTAATGAACCTAATACCTTTACTATGAACAAGATTATCTATCGCATCCTTACAATTCTTTAGCCTATCGCCTATATTTGAACCTATGCTGATAAAGACAGTATGAGACATAAAAAGTAACAGGGTATCAACTTAAAAATGTCTAATTTCTAAATCCAAATTTCTAATAAAATGTCCAATGCTAAAATATCTAATTTAATTATTTGGCATCAGAAATTTTATTAGGAATTAGAAATTAGGGCTTGGGAATTCCCATCTATGCTTTCACCCTCTGATACCTTGACACAATCTAAAATTCAAGCTTCAATTCACCCAACCTCTTCTTCATCTCTGCAATAACCCTTCTTTCATCTTCTTCATTCTTGGCACTAAATGTAGCCGAGAATCTTAAATAATGACCAACATCATCCCATGGGACAGTTGATATAAGCTTTTCAGTAATCAAGTATTCAGACACATCCTCTGCTGCCTCGAACCTTACACCGCTCTTAATACCCTTAGGCGCATCAACATAAAGATAAAAGGAACCCTTCGGCATCTTCGCAGAAAAACCTGCAGAATTAAGCGCCTCCACCATCATCTCAAGCCTTCTCTTATATTTTGCAGAAATCTTTTCTGTTATTTCAGTATGTTCCAGGGCATATACCCCTGCCTTTTGTATGGCTATGAACTGGCCCGAATCATAATTATCTTTTACATGGCCAAACGCACTAATAATATTTCCATTGCCGACAACAAAGGCAAGCCTCCAGCCTGTCATATTAAAGGCCTTTGAAAAAGAATGTATCTCTATGCCAACATCCTTTGCGCCATCAACAGATAAAAAACTTAAAGGTTTGCCGTTAAAACTGAGCGCTGCATATGCGGCATCATGTACAACAATAACATTATTCTTCTGCGCAAATTTCACAACCTTCTTAAAGAACTCAATAGTCGCTGTAGCGCCAGTCGGATTATTTGGGTAATTAATATAGAGGAGTTTCGCCTTTTTTAAGTCATCTTTGCTTATTGCATCCAAGTCAGGCAAGAAATTGTTTTCCTCTTGCAACGGCAAATGAATCATCCTTCCGCCATACCACTGTGTATGCGTTGCAAGTATTGGGTAGCCGGGGACGGTAACCAATGCCACATCGCCTGGGTTTATAAACGCAGATGGAATCATTGCAAGGGCAGGCTTTGAGCCTATGGAATGCAACACCTCTTTTACAGAATCTATTCCTTTTACGCCATAAACCTTTTCCATATATTTTGCAGCAGCGTCTTTTAACTCCTGAATGCCGTTGTCTGCATAGCCCCTGTTTTCAGGTTTGGCGCATTCAATCTTCAGCGCCTCCGTAACCATGGGAAATGCCATGTCATCGGGCTCGCCAACGCCAAAATCAAGAAGCTCCACATTGGGATGAGCCTTTCTGGTTTGCACCTTTGCCCTCTTGATTTTTTCAAATTTGTATATCTTCGTATCCTTGCCAAATTTGTTTCCACCTATCCTTTCGGCAAAGAGTTTCTGAATGTAACTTTCTGACACTTAAAACCTCCTGAAATTAACTTGTAGTTGCCCAATTTATTGGGCGTATCCCTGCTTAAAGATTGCGGGGACAAGTTTGAAAAACGCCGATAAATCGGCAGACTACATTACTTACTGCTTACTGTGTTCACAAGACTTCCTATCCCTTGTATTCTTATTTCAATCCTGTCACCATGTTTCATCTTCCCTACACCTGACGGCGTGCCTGTTGCAATGACATCGCCTGAATTAAGTGTCATAACGCAAGAAATAAAACTTAGCAAATGATAAACATCAAAAATCATATCACAGGTAGAGGTATCCTGTCTCTTCTCACCATTCAGATATGTCTCTATACGGACATCTTCCTGGTTTAAGTCTGTTTCTATGCATGGCCCAATAGGCGCAAATGTGTCAAAACCCTTTGCCCTTGTATATTGAATATCCTTGCCCTGCAAATCCCTTGCGGTTACATCATTTATGCAGGTATAACCGAGTATATACTCTTTCGCATCCTCCTTTTTTATCATATGCGCCTTTTTGCCGATAACTATTGCAAGTTCGCCTTCGTAGTCAACCCGCCTTGACATATGCGATGGATATACAATGTCATCTCCTGTCCCAATCACGGCAGTTGACGGCTTTAAGAATAGCATTGGTTCTTCAGGCAGAGGTTTGCTGAATTCAGCGGCATGCGCCTTGTAATTTAAGCCTATTGCAACAATCTTTGAAGGCTCGCAAGGCGCAAGGGGTTTTACTTCATCTAATTTGCGCTTGACAGAGGTTTTTTTAAAATCTCCAAAGATACTGCCTTCTATCTCAACAATATTTTCACCTTCAACAACACCGTATTTTATTAAACCGTTTTTTAAAAATCTTGCAAGTTTCAACAACGTCCCCTTTCGTATAGCGTATAGCGGATAGAAAATACTAAACGCTATCCGCTAATCCTGCCCTTTTCCACCATTGCTTTAATCTTAAGCCGCAGCGCGTTCAGTTTTATAAATCCTTCTGCATCCTTCTGGTTATAGACCACATCCTCTTCAAATGTGGCAAAGTCCGGATGATATAGAGAGTTGTCAGATTTTCTTCCAACTACATCACAGTTTCCTTTATAGAGCTTCATCCGCGCAGTGCCTGTTACACCTTTCAATGCCTCGTCTATCATTGTTTGCAGCATCTGTCTCTCAGGCGAATACCAATAGCCGTAATATACAAGCTCTGCATACCGTAAAATCAGGCTGTCTCTCAGATGCATCACCTCTCTATCCATTGTAATAGATTCAACAGCCCTTCTTGCTGCATGAAGTATAGTGCCTCCTGGTGTCTCATACACACCCCTGCTCTTCATACCAACATATCGGTTTTCCACCAGATCAACCCTGCCGATGCCGTTTTTTCCGCCAACCTTGTTAAGCTCTTCCAGAAGTTTTGCTGGAGAAAGCTTCTTACCATTCACTGCAACAGGATTTCCGTCTTTGAAATCTATTTCAACATATGTCGGTTTGCTGGGGGCTCTTTCTGGAGAAACCGTCAGCACAAACATATCCTCGGTCGGCTCAGCCCAGGGATCTTCCAATATGCCGCCCTCAAAACTTATATGAAAGAGATTCCTGTCTGAGCTATACGGTTTTGCCTTTGTTGCTGTAACAGGTATGCCGTGTGTTTCTGCGTAGTCTATTAAATCAGTCCTCGATTTCATATCCCATTCGCGCCAGGGAGCAATGACCTTGATATGGGGGTCTATGGAATAGTATGTAAGTTCAAACCGAACCTGATCATTGCCTTTACCGGTTGAACCGTGTGATACCGCATCGGCCTTTTCCTTTTTTGCAATCTCCATCTGCGCCTTTGCAATAAGAGGTCTTGCAATGGATGTGCCGAGCAGATACATGCCTTCATACACAGCGCCTGCGCGAAGCATGGGAAATATAAAATCTTTTACAAACTCTTCTTTCAGGTCTTTGATATAAATCTTTTTTGCGCCTGTGGCTATGGCCTTTTTCTTGAGCGGAGAAAGCTCCTCGCCCTGCCCCAAATCCGCGGCAAATGCAATCACATCGCATCCGTAATTTTCAACAAGCCACTTGATTATTACAGATGTATCAAGCCCGCCTGAGTAGGCAAGGACAACCTTTTTTATTTCAGACATTTAGTCCTCCAGAATAGGGAAAAAATCTCTATGCTCAATTATAAACAAAATCAAAGTTTAAGGAATATAACAGATTGGCTTACAAAGGGCAAGATTTTTGAATTAAAAATAATTTGAAATAATTCTTAAAGTAGGATACGTTATAAAATAATCTATAGGTGCCAAATGATAGGTTGGAGGCAAAAACTATAAGACAAAACAGGGTGTTTGTATTTGGCATGTAATTTTTTTGCCACATTCAGCAAAGCGGAGGATTTTTATGTTTAAGGGATCTATAACAGCGATTGTCACGCCATTTAAAAACGGCAGACTGGATGAAAAGGCATTTAAAGGCTTAATTGAATTCCAGATAAAAAACGGCACGGATGGCATTGTGCCGTGCGGCACAACAGGGGAGTCGGCAACGCTTTCATATGAAGAGCATGAAAGGGTTGTTGAACTTACCCTTGGATTGGTCAATGGAAGAATCCCTGTTATTGCAGGCACTGGTTCAAACTCCACTGCTGAAACCATTATGCTGACCAAACACGCAGAAAAGGCAGGGGCAGACGCAGCGCTTTTGATTACGCCTTACTACAACAAGCCAACACAGGAAGGACTTTATCAACATTACAAAGCGGTTGCAGAAGAGGTGAAAATGCCAATCATGCTTTACAATGTCCCGTCAAGGACAGGCGTAAACATGCTTCCGGAGACTGTTGCCAGATTGTCTGAGATTAAGAATATTATCGGCATAAAAGAGGCGACAGGAAACCTCCAGCAGGTAAGCGACACAATTGAGCTTGCGAGAAAGGGCTTTATAATCCTTTCAGGAGATGATTTTACAACCCTGCCGATTTTGAGCATCGGCGGCCACGGCGTAATATCCGTTACATCAAACATAGAGCCCAAGGGTGTAAGCGATATGTGCGATGCATTCTTCAATGTAAATTATGACAAGGCAAAGAAACTCCATTACAAGCTTCAGCCTTTGCATCGGGCCATGTTTTTGGAAACAAACCCTATACCTGTCAAGACAGCCCTTGCCATGATGGGAAGGATAGAGGAGGAGTTCAGATTGCCGCTGGTGAAGATGAGCGATTCAAATAGGAAAAAGATGCAAAAAATCCTGAACCACTACGGGCTGTTATCATGAAAACTATTCTTGAAAATGCAAAATATGCTGTCATCCTTGCGGTATTATCCTCACTTGCCGCATCGGTTTCCATATTCATATGGGCATCGGTAAAGATGCTTATTACTATTTATCACATGTTTACCGGTATATTTTCTGATGAGGCAACAGGAACGACTGCCCATGCTGTAGCCATCCTGGACTCTTTCATACTTGCAGTCATACTTTATATATTTGCCATAGCCCTTTATGAATTATTCATCGGCGAATTAAAGCTCCCTGAGTGGCTTGTTATAAAAGATCTGGATGATCTCAAGAAGAAACTATCCAGCGTTATTGCCCTGATGCTTGCCGTGACATTTCTTGAACATCTGGCGGAATGGAATGACCCGCAAGGCACTTTAATGTTTGCCGTGGCAATAGCTGCTGTGATATTTGCCCTTGTTTTCTATATGAAAATCAAGGAGAAAAAGGAGTAGGGTATGGTCAAAATAGTTGTTACAGGCGCAGCAGGCAGGATGGGCAGAAGCATTATAAATGTTATCAGAGAAACCAGCGGGGCTGAACTTGTTGGCACAGTTGAAAAAAATGGCTATGCTGATATTGGTAAAGATGCTGGAGAGGTTGCCGGCTCAGGGAAATTGGGTATTAAATTAACGGATAACTTTGAAAAGGCAATTAAGAAGGCTGACTGCGTTATTGATTTTACATTTCCAGAGGCAACCATGCACCACCTTGATATTGCGCTTAAGAGTGATATTGCTATGGTCATCGGCACGACAGGTTTTTCCCATCATCAGAGAGAGAGATTTAAGGAGGTGGGAGGTCAGATGCAGATAGTGGCAGCTCCTAACATGAGCGTGGGAGTGAACTTGCTGCTCAAGATTGTTTCTGATATGGCAAGAGTTCTGGGAAGAGATTATGATGTGGAAATAATTGAGGCCCATCACAGACTGAAGAAAGATGCGCCTTCCGGCACTGCCATGAGATTGGCAGAAGTGCTTGCCCACAGCCTCAACAGAGATTTAGATAAAGTAGCGGTCTATGAAAGACACGGCATAATAGGCGAGAGAAAGCCGGAAGAGATAGGAATCCAGACTATAAGGGCAGGCGACATAGTTGGCGATCATACAATCATTTTTGGCGGTCTTGGTGAAAGACTGGAGGTAACACACCGCGCCCAGTCCAGAGAGACATTTGCAAGAGGCGCTGTAATGGCTGCCCAGTGGGTTGTAAAACAGCCGAAGGGGTTATATGACATGCAGGATGTGCTGGGATTAAAATAGAAATAGGTATCCTATAATACACATTATTTTAAAAACATCGAAGAACATGGAGGACGCTTTCTTCGTGTAGTTGTAAATCCTCATGTTTCACCAAAGAAGGTAGTTACAGTATTTTTTGACCGTACGGCAAGGAGGCAAAAATGAGGTTAAAAGTAGACAAAGAAAATGATGCCCTGTATTTCCGATTGGATGAGTCATCCATCGTAGAGTCTGAAGAAGTACAGCCAGGTGTAATTCTGGACTTTAACGCAGATGGTAAAGTAGTGGGGATTGAAATACTCAATTTGAGCCTCAGAACTACCACTTATCAACTTAAAGTCCTTCAATATGAAACTGCATAAATTCTAAATACAGGGCACTTTCGCTAACACAAGTCAAAAGATTAATATCAAAATGCTATTGCACTTCTTTTGGTCTTGAGTTTTGTAGGATGGGTGAAGCGAAGCGCACCCATCTGTTGTAGGCAGTAGACAGTAGAGAGTTATTTCGTTGCTTACAGCATACTTAAAAAGAAGATAGAGGATAGGTAGAGGATAGGAGAGGATAGAGAGAGAATAGAGGGACGCCGCATAACAGGAACTGGGAAAGTTCGAGTAATAACTGTTTATGACGATAAACCAAAAGGGAAATGAAAGTGGGTGTTAAAGTGGGATTTTGGGAAGGAGAGCAATGCGAATATTGTAATGGTCCAATTGTTGAAAAAATAATAGACCTGCCCAGAAAAGTGGGTGATAAGTATGTGCTTATCAGAAATGTGCCAGTTGGTGTTTGCAAAAAATGCGGCACGAAATATTATGCAGCCAATATTCTTAAAACCATAGAATCAAGTGTTTGTGGTAGAAGAAAAATAGAAAGTAAAATTCCTATGGCTGTATATTCTCTGTAAAAAGCGAAGTGAATATTTGTTTGCCCGCACCGGACAGATAACACGTTGCAGAAGACTAACGGATAAACCCTTCGGGTTTCTTTTGCAATGGAAACGATATCTGAAATGCGTGCCGATTTTATGGTAAAGTAAAGACAATATGAGACCCAAAGTATACATAGATACGTCAGTCATTGGGGGCTGTTTTGACGAAGAATTTTCAGTCTGGTCAAAGAAGCTTTTTAAAGAATTTAAGTTTGGCCTTAAGTTTGCCGTTATTTCTGATATAACCCGCCGTGAACTTGAACCGGCGCCGCTGAATGTCCAGTCAATCCTTTCTACAATTCCAGATTCAAGCTTAATTGACGTTTCCTTTTCGAAAGAAGCAGAAAACTTAGCGTTGAACTACCTTGAGAGTAATGTGGTTGGCGCAAAACATCTGGTTGATGCCCAGCATATAGCAATCGCATCAGTGGAAAGAGTTGATATTCTGGTTAGTTGGAATTTTAAACAAATTGTAAATCTTGACCGCATCCATGCATTCAATGCAGTTAATCTGAAACTTGGCTATCCGCTCTTAGAGATTAGAAGTCCTATGGAGGTATTATATGAAAAAGAAATTTGACGCAGTTGATTTTCAAAGGAATATCAGGGAAGAATTGAGTAAAAAGTATATCAAAAATCGTGATGCCTTTTTAAAGGAACTCAAAGACAAATATGGTTTATTAAAAAAGAGCGAGTCGGCACGTGCTTCAGATAACACAGCACAAACGGCAAAGTCCCGAATATGAGAACTTCGTTTGCGCTCCAACGTTATACGAAACTGGTGAACAATAAAAAGGAGATGATATGAAAAAGAAGTTGATTGTGCTTTTGCTTATGATTTTTGCTCAGGCTGTTCCTGTTATGGCTATTGACAGCGCCTTTGCATTTCAAGGCGCCGAATGCGGGCAGGATTGCAAAAGCTGCCATAGCCTTTAGAGGCAAAAAGGTGACAGATTTATTTGTAGCGGCTAATAACAAAGCTCTTGAGGTTAACACCAAAAGGTATGCCCCTCTTAATTTTTATACTATATACTCTTCTGACATGGTAAAATTAAGCAACTGCAAGGAGGTGGATCCTATGACAAATACTGCCATAAAAGAAAATCTTATAGCTCAGCTTGATAAACTTCCCTATGCCCTTCAACTTCGTGTTCTTGATTTCGCAAAGGCGATAATTCCTAAAGGCGTTGATGGCAAAAGCCTCTTGCGATTTGAAGGCGCTATTCCGGCTGATGATCTGAAATTAATGTCAAAAGCCATAGAAGAAGGCTGTGAGAAGGTAGATATAAGTGAGTGGTAAATTTCTTCTTGATACAAATGTAATTATTGCCATTTTTGCCAAAGAACCGGTGATTCATGAACGGTTATCAAACGCTGACGAAGTGTTTGTTCCATGTATTGCCCTTGGAGAGATGTATTTTGGAGCATGCAAGTCGCTAAAAATTAAAAAAATATTGTTCGTATAGATGAATTTGTTCTCAACAATACAGTACTTGTTTGTGACACAGACACGGCTAAAAAATATGGAGATATAAAAAACCGTTTGAAAGAAAAAGGGCAACCAATTCCAGATAATGACATATGGATTGCTGCCATAGCTCAACAATACGACATTACATTAATCACAAATGATACCCATTTTGCTGTAGTTGAAAATTTACAAATAGAAGCATGGTAAACAGCTTGCCTGCAACGGACAGACAACAAAGTGCTTGAGGTTATCACCCAAAGGCTTGCCCTTCTCAAGTACTCAAACATTATGTGAAACTAAATAGGAGATGATATGAACAAGAGTTTGATTGTGTTTTTACTTGTGATTTTTGCTCAGGCTGTTCCGAGCCTGGCTATTGACAGCGCCTTTGCATTTCAAGGCCAGGGCTGCGGGCAAGAGTGTTCAACCTGCCACACTCTGTCAAAAGATGAAGCGAAAAAACTCATCAAGGCTGATGCGTTCAAGGCAGATGTCGCTGATGTAAGGATGTCGCCTGTAAAGGGATTATGGGAAATAGAAGTGGCAAAAGATGGGCAGAAATTTTTAATTTATCTGGACTTTGGCAAGAAATATTTGGTGGAGGGGAAATTCACTCTACTGGCGCAGCTCGGCAAACCTCCTGAGCTTAAGAAAATCAATTTTTCTCAGATTCCGCTGGCTGACGCTGTGATAATGGGCGATTCAAAGGCAAAGACCAAGGTAATAGTGTTTGACGATACAGACTGTCCTTATTGCAAGAAGCTCCATGAAGAGATAAAAAAGATTCTAAAAGAGAGGAAGGATATTGCATTTTATATAAAGCTCTATCCTCTGGATATACATCCTGATGCATACGAGAAAAGCAAGTCAATTATCTGCAATAAAAAATCTGTAAAGCTATTAGATGATGCCTTTGCAGGAAAAAAACTTCCAAAATCTGACTGTGCAACCAAAGAAGTAGATGAAAATATAAAACTCGGAAAGTCTCTTGGTATCGGAGGAACACCAACCATTATCTTCCCTGACGGCAGATTGCTTCCTGGGTATATGGAAGGCCCGGCGCTGTTAAAGATGCTGGAAACACCTTAATAATGCGATATTATCCCATCTTTCTTGATATAAAAGGCAAACCCTGTGTTGTGATAGGCGGGGGAAATGTTGCAGAGAGGAAGGTTTTATCACTTCTTGATGCCGGAGCTAATGTTTTAGTCATCAGCCCAAAACTTACCCCCGCATTAAAAAGGCTTGCGGGTAAAAAAACAATCGGATACCGCCATAAATCTTATGAGCAAGGAGATTTAAAAGGTTTTTTCTTGGCTTACAGCGCCACCAATGATTCAGGGACGAATAAATCGGTATTTAATGAGGCAAAAAAACGGGGCGTACTCTTAAATGTTGTGGATGTGCCAGAGTTATGCAATTTCATAGTGCCTTCGGTTGTAGACAGGGGAGACCTTTTGATAGTAATATCTACCTCTGGCAGAAGCCCTGCCATGGCCAAAAAGATAAGACAGCAATTGGAAAAAGAATTCGGCTGGGAATATGCTGCATTCCTTGAGATTATGGGCAAGGTAAGAGATAAGATATTGACCCTTGACAGGCAGAATGTCTGTCAAGGGTTGACCATGAGCAGGGAATCTGATAAGAATAAAAAGGTATTTGAAAGCATTGTAAACTCGCCCATGTTGGAATGGATAAGACATGGGAAAAAGAAAGAGATAGATAGGTTTATTAAAGAGGCATTGGAGAAAGCAGGATATAGCCGTAACCTGTTTTAAAATGAACATCACATTCTTCTACATAACAGTAACACTTTATCTATCCGCCACCTTCATATCAATTGCCTATCTCATATTGCACAATGATAAGATTATAGGGGTTGCGAATAAGACCATCCTTATCGGTTTTGCCTTTCACACCCTTACCGTTATTAGCAGATGGGTTGAGGCGGGCAGGGCCCCTTTTGCAAATCTTCACGAGGTTTTCTCCCTTTTTTCATGGATGCTTGTAGTAATCTATCTTTTAATCCACATTAGATACAGGCTAACTGCATTGGGCGCATTTGTTGCGCCGTTCGCCTTTTTGCTTCTTATTACCGCTTCCCTTCTTCCCAAGGAAATAATCCCGCTTGCGCCATCCCTTGTGAGCTACTGGCTTCCAATACATGTTGGCCTTGCCTTTCTTGGCAATGCCTTCTTTGCCATGTGCTTTTTATTTGGTATAATGTATCTGATTCAGGAGCGCTATCTGAAGAGTAAAAAAGTTGGCGGGTTATATTTTTTACTCCCTTCTCTTAATATTCTGGATGAGATTAGCTATAAATGCCTTACCTTTGGATTTCCGCTTCTGACGCTGGCTATGTTTACCGGGGCTATATGGGCCGAGTATACATGGGGCAGTTATTGGAGCTGGGAGCCAAGGCAGATATGGTCGCTTATTACATGGTTTTTATATGCCGCACTGATTCATGGAAGACTGACTGTGGGCTGGCGCGGCAGAAAGGCTGCCATTTACTCTATAATCAGTTTTTTAATTCTCATAGGTTCTTTTGTGATAATAAAACTTTATGCATGGGGAGCGCATGCGGTTTTTAAGTAAAAAATTGGAGAACTGGAGAATTGGCGAATTAGTTCTTACCAATCTCTAATCCACTAATCTCTAATTCTCTAAAACTATGAATATTATAATCGTCGGCCTCAGCCATAAAACAGCGCCTATAGAGATAAGGGAAAAACTTTCATTTCCTGCCCAGACCATAGGCGAGCCGTTAAACAGGCTCTGCACATCTTACGGCATAAATGAAGGGATTATCATATCCACCTGCAACAGGGTTGAAATACTGGCTGTTACAAGGGATATAGACAAAGGATTGTGGCAGATAAAAAAGTTTTTATCAGACTATCACAATATAGCTCTTGAAGAACTGGATGAGCACCTCTATAGCTATACATCCGAAGATGCAGTAAAGCACATCTTTAGAGTTTCTTCAGGCCTTGATTCAATGGTTATTGGAGAGCCTCAGATACTGGGACAGGTAAAGGATGCTTACGGCTATTCACTTCAGCATCGCACTGCCGGCGTCATCATGAACAAGCTCTTTCACAAAACCTTTTCAGTTGCAAAGAGAATCCGCACAGAGACAAAGATAGGTTCAAGCGCAGTTTCTATAAGCTATGCCGCAGTAGAGCTGGCAAAAAAGATATTCGGGACGCTTGAAGGCAAGATTGTCATGCTTATAGGCGCTGGAGAAATGGCGGAGCTTGCGGCCAAACACCTTCTTTCAAACGGCGTGCAGGAAATACTTGTAGCTAACAGGACATATGAGAGGGCCATAGAGATGGCCAAGGGTTTTAATGGCACGCCTATAATGTTCAGAGAGTTTACTCATTATCTTAAGAAGGTAGATATTGTCATTACCTCAACTGCTGCGCCTCGATTTATAATACATCCGGAAGAGATAGAAGAGGTAATAAAGGAGAGAAAGAATCGGTCAATGTTTTTTATTGACATATCAGTTCCGAGAAATATAGACCCGCTGATAAACAATATAGATAACATCTACCTTTATAATGTTGACGACCTGCAGGGTGTTGTTGAAGCAAACTTAAAAGAAAGGGTAAAAGAGGCAAAAGAGGCAGAGACCATTATAGATGATGAGATGGGAAAATTTTATAGATGGGTAAAATCTCTGGATGTTGTTCCTACTATTGTGGCGTTAAAGAAAAAGCTGGAGCATATAAGAAGAGGCGAGGTAGAAAAGGCATTGTCAGGTATGAACGGTCTGCAAGAAAAGGATATTCAGCTCATAGAGGCAATGACAAAGGCAGTTATAAATAAAATAGTCCACGCCCCCGTTACCCATCTGAAGAAAGAGGCAAATAAGGTTGAAGGAGACTTTTACATAGAGGCAACAAGGAGGCTGTTTGATTTGGACAAGGAAGAAGATGAGCTAACAAAAAAGGTGGAAGAAAGTTAAGAAAACATGGAGCATAAACTTGTATAAAAAACTTAAATTAGGCACACGCAGCAGTCAGCTTGCCTTGTGGCAGGCCGGATGGGTAAAGTCGGAAATAGAAAAAAGATATTCGGGAACCGAAGTAGAGCTTGTCAAGATAAAGACCACCGGAGATAAGATTCTTGATGTGCCTCTGGCAAAGGTCGGAGGTAAGGGACTTTTCGTAAAGGAGATAGAAGAGGCCTTGCTGGATAAAAGGATTGACCTTGCTGTCCACTCTATGAAGGATGTGCCCACGGATTTTCCAAAAGGACTTCATCTTGCTGCAATCACGGAAAGGGAAGACCCGAGAGATGCGTTTATAAGTCAAATTCAAAATTCAAAATTCAAAATTCAAAATTTTAAAGACTTGCCAAAGGGCGCGAGTATAGGCACGAGCAGTCTCAGAAGGTCAAGTCAGATTCTAAACATTCGCCCTGATTTGAAGATAACGCAACTCAGGGGCAACCTTAATACGAGATTGAAAAAACTGGATGATGGTCAGTACGATGCCATAATCCTTGCCGCTGCCGGCGTAAAAAGACTTGGTTGGTCTGATAGAATAACAGAATATCTCCCGCCGGAGATTAGCCTTCCTGCTATAGGCCAGGGCGCCCTTGGCATAGAGACAAGGATTGATGATAAAGATATCAATAGTCTGGCGGCCTTTTTCGACCATCCGCATACTTCTATCGCAGTTAGGGCTGAAAGGGCGCTTCTTAAGCGGCTTGAAGGAGGATGTCAGGTGCCGATTGCCGCGCATGGAACTGTAGTTGCCGATTCATCGGCATCTTTAAACCTGTCCCCGCAGACTTTAAGCGGGGATACGCCCATAAACTTGTTCCCAAGTGTTTTAATTGGGGATGGGCAACTACACCTTATAGGCCTTGTTGCCTCTACCGATGGAAAAAAGATTATAAAAGATTTTATTAGCGGTCCAACTGATAAAGCAGAATCTATCGGAATAGAATTAGCTGAAAAACTCTTAAAAATGGGTGCATGGGATATCTTGAAAGAGGTTTACAAAACTACACCACCAATGCAGGGCGGGGCTGGTTAAAATTTACGATTTTTGATTTACGATTTACGAATTTAAAAAACCATAGAAGATTTAAAATAATTTAATGTTTCATCAACAGTATTTTAACCCATGAGAGGATATAATAACCCCATGTCTAAAGGTAAAGTCTATCTTATTGGCGCAGGCCCGGGGGATCCGGGTCTTATTACGCTTAAAGCCATAGAATGCATTAAAGGGGCAGATGTTGTTGTGTATGATTATCTGGCAAATAAAAAATTTTTGGAATATGCCAGAGAAAAGGCAGAAGTACTATATGTGGGCAAGGTGGGTGGCGCTCATACCCTGCCGCAGGAAGAGATAAATAAGCTGATTATTGAAAAGGCAAAAAGGGGTAAAATCATTGCAAGATTAAAAGGCGGCGACCCGTTTATATTCGGCAGGGGCGGTGAAGAGGCCGAAGAGCTTATTCAGGCAGGCATTGCTTATGAAGTTGTCCCTGGTGTTACCGCAGGTGCCGCCGCCGCTGCGTATGCAGGCATACCGCTTACACACAGAGATTTCACCACAACCGTTGCATTTATTACTGGCCACGAAGATCCGACAAAAGATGAGTCAAATATATACTGGGATAAGCTCTCTACAGGCATCGGGACGCTTGTTTTTTATATGGGCATAGGAAACCTTGAGCCAAATATGAGAAAACTGATTGAAAACGGCAGAAGTCTCGACACCCCTGTTGCCTTAATCCGATGGGGGACAACATCTGCACAAGAAACAATGGTCGGAACTATTGCCGATATTGCACAAAAGGCAAGGGCTGCAAATTTCAAGGCTCCTGCAATAACCGTGGTGGGCGGTGTTGTTTCATTAAGAGATAAACTCAGATGGTTTGACAAAAAGCCGCTCTTCGGCAAAAGGATTATTGTCACACGCTCACGAGAGCAGGCGAGTGATTTTTCAGTTTTACTTGAGCAGTATGGTGCAGAGCCGATTGAGTTTCCAACCATAGAGACTGTCCCGCCAAAGGATTGGAAAGAGGTTGACAGGGCAATAAAAAATCTTTCCCGATATGATTGGGCTATATTTACAAGCATAAATGGTGTAAAATATTTTATCGAACGGTTGAAAAAACAGGACAAAGATATACGGGAACTCAAAGGCATTAAGATATGCGCTATCGGCCCTGCGACAGCAAAGGCAATTGAGGATGTTGGTATTAAAGTCGACCTTCTGCCTAAGGAATATCGGGCAGAATCCATAATACAGGGGCTCGGCAAAAGCAAGATAAAGGGCAAGAGATTTTTGCTTCCGAGGGCATTAAAGGCAAGAGAGGTTTTGCCTGAAGAGATAAAGAGGCTCGGCGGCAAAGTGGATGTTGTTACAGCCTACAGGACAATAAAGCCAAAGGAAAAGACAGACGAGATGAGAAAGATGTTTCAGGAAAAAAAGATTAGTGTGATAACATTCACATCTTCCTCAACAGTAGAAAATTTTGCCAGCATGTTTAAAAAAGGAGAGATTCCGGCGCTATTCAATGAAGCTAAAGTTGCCTGCATCGGTCCGATAACAAAAGATACGGCTGCGGGATTAGGTATAAAAACAGACATAATGCCAACAAAATATACAATACCCTCATTGACAGAGGCGATTGTCAACTATTTTAAGAAACAGTAATGGCAGTTAAAAAGTAAGTGTAATAAAAAAGGAGAACAAGCCATGATAGACATAACAAAACTTTTCTGCGGCGCAGATACAACCGGAGATCCGCTAAGATACGGACATAAAAGAGGGCATGGACACGGCACACCGCATGCAACGGAGAAGATAGAGCATGAGGTGCCAAAATCGGCAGGCGAGAGAAGGCCGGTTGTTGTGTGGAGTGTTTCAAGGAGATGCAATTTAAACTGTGTGCATTGCTATACGGATTCTCATAACGAGGACTATCCGGGAGAGCTTACCAACAGTGAGGCCAAGGTCATGATTAAGAGTTTGTCAGATTTTAAGATACCGGCTCTGCTTTTGTCAGGCGGCGAGCCTCTGATGAGGAAAGACCTTTTTGAACTAGCGGACTATGCCAGAGGCCTGAATATGAGGCTTACGCTTTCAACAAACGGGACACTCATAGACCAGAAGATGGCAAAGAGGATAAAGGAAACAGGTTTCAGTTATGTGGGCATATCCTTTGACGGCATCGGCGAAGTAAATGATAAATTCAGAGGCATGGAAGGCGCATTTGACCTTGCCCTGCGCGGTGTCAAGAACTGCATGGATGTTGACCAGAAAGTGGGTTTGCGGCTCACGCTTACCCGAAGAAATTATGAAGACCTGCACAATATCTTTGACTTCATTGAAAAAGAAGGCATCCAGAGGGCTTGTTTCTATCATCTGGTATATGCAGGAAGGGGGAGCGACCTCAGAAAAGACGACCTTTCCCATGAGGAGAGCAGAAAGGCGATTGATATAATCCTTGAGAGGACAATGGACTTTTACAGGAGGGGATTAAAAAAAGATATCCTCACAGTGGACAATCATGTGGACGGCCCTTATCTCTACATGAAGCTAAAACAGATTGACCCGAAAAAGGCGGAAGAGGTTTATAAGCTAATGGAATGGAACGGCGGCGGCGCATTCTCTTCAGGCGTGGGCATCGGCAACATTGACTTTAACGGCAATGTCCATGCAGACCAGTTCTGGCAGGACCATACATTTGGCAATGTGAGGAAAAGGCCGTTTTCAGAGATATGGATGGATACCTCTGATCCGCTCATGAAAGGGTTGAAAAACAGGGTGCCGCTTTTGAAAGGCCGCTGTGCCGATTGCAAGTGGATAAAGATCTGCGGCGGCGCATTCAGATACAGGGCGGTGAAGGTTTACAACGACCCATGGATGCACGACCCGGCATGTTATTTAACGGATGAGGAGATTGGGATTGCAGGTAAGAAGGTTGCAGTCGATGGAAGGTAAAAATTGAAAAAGGGAAAATAAATTATATGTCATTTCCAAAACACCGTCCACGGCGGTTAAGGAAAAATGAAATAATAAGAAAGATGCTCAGAGAGACAGCTCTTTCTGTAGACGACCTGATACTTCCCCTTTTTGTAACCTTTGGCAAGGGCAAGAAAATTGCAATAAAGAGCATGCCAGGACATTATCAGATGTCAGTGGATAACCTTGCCAAAGAGATAAAAGAGATAAAATCTCTGGGCATTCCTGCTGTGATTTTATTCGGAATTCCTGAGCATAAGGACGAAGTGGGTTCTGAGGCATATAACCCAAAAGGCATTATCCAGCAGGCAATAAAGGCAATAAAGAATAAGACGTCGGAATTGATTGTAATTACAGATGTGTGCATGTGTGAATATACCTCTCACGGACATTGCGGCGTTATAAAACAAGGCGATGTAGATAACGACGCAACCCTTGAACTGCTTGCAAAGGAGGCATTGTCTCACGCAAAGGCAGGCGCTGATATGGTGGCGCCTTCGGATATGATGGATGGAAGGGTTGCTGCAATAAGAAAGATGTTGGATGAAAATAATTTCAGCCATATCCCGATTATGAGCTATGCCGCAAAGTATGCAAGCGCATTTTATGGGCCATTCAGGGATGCAGCAGAATCAACACCGCAGTTCGGAGACAGAAGAAGCTACCAGATGGATCCTGCAAATAGTGATGAGGCATTACGTGAGGTGAGACTTGATATTGAAGAAGGCGCTGATATTGTGATGGTAAAACCTGCGCTTCCTTATCTTGATATAATAAAAAGAATAAAAGATGAGTTTAAATATCCTGTTGCTGCATATAATGTGAGCGGTGAATTTGCCATGATTAAGGCAGCAGAGCAGCTTGGCTGGATGGACGGCGAAAAGGCAATGATGGAGAGCCTGACATCTATTAAGAGGGCTGGAGCAGATTTGATACTTACATATTTTGCAAAGGAAGCGGCAAAGATATTAGGTCGACGCTGAAAAATGCCTGCCCCACGACTCTGTCAAGGGTCAACATACCTGTAGCTTGCCCATTTATGGGCGTATTTAAAAGCGCCGATAAATCGGCAAACTACAGCGCCTTGCCCTTGACAAACTATCTCCTTTGCCGAAGGCAAAAGAGTTTTGTGTTTTGCTTCGGCAAAACACAAAATTTGTCAAGGGCTTGCATCTGGGCAGTTTTTGAGCGTGAACTGGAGCGGCAAGATTTCCAATATTTAATAGGAAAGGTAAAATTTATGCATACAATGCCAAAAGGCCATCCCCACCAAGTTTCGGGGATGGAAGGAAAACCAGCTACAGAAAAAAAGTGGCTTCCCAAGCTCATAGCATGGGAAGTGACGAGGTCGTGTAACCTTGACTGTATCCATTGCAGGGCAGCGGCAAGATTCGGACCGTATCCCAACGAGCTTAAGACAAAGGAGTGCCTGGCATTTCTTGATGATGTGGCAAAGGCGTTTCCGCCATTTATCATAATCCTTACCTGCGGCGAGCCCATGATGCGGGATGACATATGGGAGATTGCCGCATATGGACATAAACTTGGCTTACGAATGGTTATGGCTCCGTGTGGTTTTCTCGTTACCGAGGAGACAGCAAGAAAGATGAAAGAGGTCGGCATCCAGAGGGTCAGCTACTCCATAGACGGTTTAAATGCGGAAAGCCACGATAATTTCCGTCGGGTAAAAGGCGCCTTCGACAGCGTGATGAAGGCTATAGAAAATTCAAAGAAGGTCGGACTTGAATTTCAGGTTAATACCACCATAACAAAACATAATCTCCATGAACTGCCGCAGATATTAGACATGGTTATTAAGCTGGGCGCCAAGGCACATCATCCCTTTTTGCTTGTTCCTACAGGGAGGGGCGCTGAATTAAAACATCTGGAGATACCGCCTGAAGATTATGAAAAAACCCTGACATGGTTTTATAATATGAGGGATAAGGTGCCTATCCAGTTCAAGCCTACCTGTGCGCCGCATTATTACCGGATATTCAGACAGCACGAAAGAGAAAAGGGAATCACTGTAAAGCCGGAGACTCACGGCCTCGATGCCATGACCAAAGGGTGTATGGGCGGTCAGTCATTTGCATTTGTGTCGCACACCGGCAAAGTTCAGATATGCGGATTTTTGGATGTTGAGTGCGGCGATATAAGAAAAGAGGCTTTCAGCAAGATTTGGGATACATCCAATGTATTTAAAGAAATGCGCGCATGGGATGATTATCTTGGAAGATGCGGATACTGCGAGTTTAGAAAGGTATGCGGAGGGTGTCGCGCAAGGGCGTATGTATTCACAGGCAATTATATGGAAGAAGAGCCGTTCTGCACATACCAGCCAAGTGAGGCGGCAAAAAAGATGGGAGGTGAGAGGTTGGAGGTAGGAGGTGGGAAGAGATAGGATTGTAAATTTCTAATTCCTAATTTCTAATTCCTAAATTTTATATGGATGCTATAGACAAAAAAATATTAAACATCATTCAGACGAAATTCCCCATTGTGCAAAAACCTTACGATGCAATTGGCAAAGAGGTTGGCATTTCTGAGGAAGATGTAATTACACGCATCGGCAATCTCAAAAAGGAAGGCATCATCCGAAGAATAGGCGCAACATACGATCCGCGCAAACTCGGCTTTGTAAGCTCACTCTGCGCCGCAAAAGTTCCACCGGAAAAAATAAAAGAATTTGTAGATGTTGTCAACTCCTATTCAGGCGTAACCCACAACTATGAAAGGGACAATGATTACAATATCTGGTTCACATTTATAGACGAGTCAATGGAAGAGATCGAAAATAAACTCAAAGAGATTTCCCAAAAAACAGGTGTAAAAGATGTAAGAAATCTTCCAACAGTGAGATTCTTCAAAATCAGGGTTGATTTTGATATGGAGAAATAGAGAGGCGTAAAATGTCTTTGGGAGAATTGATATTATGGAGAGTATGTCTAACACACATAAAGATCGACATTATCTAAAATCGTTATGGTATTGCAGAAAAATGAAAGGACTGTATTCCCAGTAGACCTATAGTCAGCGACATAAATTTGTAGTCTGCCGATTTATCGGCGATTTTAAAAACGTCCATGGGGCACCCAACAGAAGGTTGGGTCGGGCAACTACTATACTTAAAACAGCATGCTCCGTTTTATCCAGCCAGCTTTTCCTTGCCCTTGACAAATTATAACACGAAACTCCTATTTGTTAAAGGCAAAGGAGATAATTTGTCAAGGGCTTGTCCCCTGATAGAAACTTTCAGGGGCAGGCTTTGGCTCAAATCTTGCGTTTGCCCCGAAAAATAAAAATCAAATGCATTTTTCGGGTTAGTTGATTGCACAGATTTTAGGGAAATGATTACACAGATTCAATATTATGGAAATAAAGACTGGTTTTAATCGGTGTAATCTGTGTAATCATGTTATATGGAAGGGGATATGGCCCGGTGGCCCTGCCAGTCTTCAAAACTGTGCTGTCCTGTTTAAAGCAGGGCGGGTGGGTTCGACTCCCTCCTCCTTCCGCCAAGAATTATTAAAAGAAGAATTCAGCATACAGGAGTCAGCAACCAGAATTAAGAACAATGACAAAAAAATTTCCTATCTTATCGTCCATAAGTAACCCAAAGATTGTGTTTGTTAATCTGTCCCACTTATCTCCATCTCACCTATAAGCAGGCTAGGAGCGCCAACCCTGCCCAAAAATTTTAAGTCCGCGCCCACGACATCAACCTTCGAAAACAATTCAAGTATATTGCCTGATATCGCAGCCCCTCTCACAGGGTGGCTGACCTTGCCGCCTTCTATCCAAAGACCGTCTGCGCCAAAGGAAAAGTCGCCTGTTATTGGATTTGCAGTATGTGCCCCAAGTATATTTGTAAGAAGAAGGCCTCTGTCCATCTGCCTTAAAAGACCGCCGAAATCCTTTACTCCCTTTTCCATATAAAGATTGGATGCGCCGATAGTTGAGATAGATTTAAAATTAGACCTTGCCGCATTTCCTGTGGATGCCGTTCCTTCTCTCTTCGCCCAGTAGGTGTCATATAGATAATTCAGACAAACCCCTCTGTCGGCAAGGCAGGTCTTTTGCCTTGGAACACCCTCGCCGTCATATTCAGATGTGCTCCATCCGTTTGGCAAGAGGCCGTCATCCCATATAGTAACCTTATCGCTAAACACCTTTTTACCTTTCTTTCCCTTTAGCATGGACTTCCCTTTATGAAGATTATCAGCATGGAAAGAGGGGGCAATTATCTCCAGAAATTCGCCCACAATTATATTCTCTATGACAACAGGGCATTTTACAGTTTTTATCGTCCTGGCGCCAAGCATATCCACTGCCCTTTTTGCAGCATCCCTGCCAACCTTTACCACATCCACATCTTTTGCAAAATGACTCATGTCCATCTCCCAACCCATCTGTGAATCACCTCTGTATTCTGCAACTACCATAATGCTGGAACAAACAAATGTGGCTTTATTTATCACATCAACACCCTCTGAATTAGTTAACCTGCTTTCAAAAAAGGACTCGCCATAGCTTGCCTTTCTCACCTTTGAGATTCTAGGGTCAAAACCCTTTGCAGCCTGCTCAAGACTGATTGCCTTCAGTATTTTATCCTCTTCCGATGTCTTATCCAGCGATGAATCAAAAAGCAGCAAATCCTTGCCTTCTCCCTTCTGACGCGATGTCACGGATAAAAATTCATCAGATTCAACCCCTTTACTTGCTGAAACGGCATTTTTCAGCAATTCATTCATAGAGCTTTTTGACAGCACGCTGGTAAATGAAAAGCCAATCCTCTTATTCTTTAAAACCATTAGCCCAACCCCTTCATTTGAAGAAACCTTGAAGGCATCTACTTTGCTCTCTTTTGCCTCAATGGACAACCCTCTTTGAAGAGAATAAAATATCTCCCAGGCATCAACCTTGTTTTTTAATGCCTTGGAAAGGTCTTTTATTGTCTCTGACCCCTGGTTATTCATCATTTTTGATTTCATAAGAAGCTTCACAACAAACGGCAAAGCAAAAAGCTCCGGATGCAAGACGATTGTAGTCTGCCGATTTATCGGCGCTTTTAAAAACGCCCATAAATGGGCAAACTACAGGTATGTTGACCAAAAAATGCAGTTGCATTTTTTGACAAACGCAATCCCCTGGTAAAAACCTTCAGGGCGGGCGTTTGCACCAGAAAAATAAAAACCAAATGCATTTTTCGGGTTGAGCGAAGAAGCCGCAGCGGCAACGCAGCAGATGGATTTTTTACGAAGCCGGCAGCTCAATCATCATCGCATTCTCATCACAGTCCGGAAATTTAAAACACTTTACGCATTCTCCCCATATCTTATGCGGCAGATCTGTCTTACTTATAGGCTTAAATCCGACCTTTTCAAAAAAACCCGGCTTGTATGTCAATGCAAAAACCTTTGGTATTCCAAGCACCCTTCCCTCCTCAAGACATATATTAACAAGGGTAGTGCCTACCCCTTTTCCTGCTGCATCTTCGCTTACAGTCAGAGACCTTATTTCTCCGATATCCTCCCAGCAGATGTGCATAGCGCAGGTGCCAATGACAACCCCATTCTCTTCATATACATAAAAATCCCTGAGGTTTTCATAGATGTCGTTCAAAGGCCTGTGCAGCATCTCGCCCTTGTTGGCAAATAATTCTATCAGCTTATAGATGTTTTTGACATCGCTTAATTTAGCTTTTCGTGTCACTCCTTTTTTCAAATCTCCTTTATTCCTTTTTAAAAAATGCTATCACTGAAAAATAGGGTTGTCAAAATAAAAAACTTGCCAGGCTATTTTCACATGCAAATAAATAATACTTACTAAGAACTAACATGACAAAGCCTCATAAAATTGCATATGCACAGGAAGGGGCATGGAAGAAACTTTTAACAATATGCGGCATTTTCTGCAATCTCCTCATTACGCGTTTAACCGTATTTTTGAGTTCAGCCTTAG